>CAYTNT010000014.1:0-23005 GCA_964439235.1 uncultured Rhodoluna sp.
ACACTGTCAAGGTTCACGTAAACATCATCGAAGGTAACCGCAGCCGTATCCAGGTGTTCCAGGGTATTGTTATCAGCCGCTCGGGCCACGGCGTTCGCGAGACCTTCACCGTTCGCAAGGTGTCGTTCCAGGTTGGTGTAGAGCGTACTTTCCCAGTGCACTCACCAGTTATCGACAAGATCGAACTCGTTTCGAAGGGTGACGTCCGTCGCGCCAAGCTGTACTACTTGCGCGAACTGCGCGGCAAGGCTGCGAAGATCCGCGAAAAGCGCGACAACGACTAATTCGAGAGATTAAGTCACCCGCCAAGATGAAGTTTCCACGCTTCACGGGCATTGAGGCCAAAGCACCAAAGTCAGCCTTCGCTCGCAAATGGAATCGACTGAAGAAAAACATTTTCGTTTCTCTTCTGATTGACCTGTTTGTGATCCTGGGCTCGGCTCTGGTGCTTTCGCTTATCTTGAAGACCTTCCTGATTCGTTCGTTCTTCATTCCTTCGGGTTCGATGATGAACACGCTTCAGATCGACGACCGCATCATCGTGAACCAGCTCGTGCCAGATCTAATCCCGGTTGAGCGCGGCGACATCGTGGTCTTCAAGGATCCGGGCGGTTGGCTGGGCACCATCGAAGAACAGCCGAAAGACTTCTTCACAACCACGAGCGAGTTCGTGCTTTCGGCCTTTGGCCTAGCCGCGCCAGACAGCACTCAGCACCTGGTCAAGCGCGTAATCGGCGTTGGCGGTGACAATGTTGTTTGCTGCGATGCCGACGGCAAGCTTCAGATCAACGGCATCTCGATTACCGAGCCTTACATCGCAGAGGGCGTAAAACCATCCGAGACCGAGTTCAACGTCACTGTTCCTAAGGGTTCAGTCTGGGTAATGGGCGATAACCGGCCGAACTCAGAGGATTCGCGCTACCACCTCGAGTTGCCTTCTGGCGGGTTCGTTGGCCAGGAGCACATCGTCGGCAAGGCCTTCGTGCTGAGCTGGCCGTTCGCTCGCTGGACTTGGTTGGGCAATTACCCGGATGTCTTCAAAGACGTTCCCAAGCCTTGAGCTAGAGCTTAGGCAGGCCGCATCCCTCGGGGTTCGGTTCGTTATCGGCGTCGACGAGGTTGGTCGTGGCGCTCTGGCCGGGCCGGTTGCGGTTGGAGCCGCGTTGATTGATTTGCGCGACACTTCGCCTTGGCCAGCCGACCTGCGTGACTCGAAACTCATCTCTGAGCCGAACCGTGAAAAGTTGGAACCGCTGGTTCGCGAATGGGTTCTGGCAAGTGGTGTGGGCATGGTTTCGGCTGCGGAGATCGAATCTAACGGAATCGTGGCAGCCCTTCGAGCTGCCGGTTCAGCCGCAATCTCATCCTTGCTGGATGCCGTGCGCGCGAACTCTCAGGCCTCGGCGCTGGTGAACGAAGGATGCCTGATTCTGCTCGACGGGTCGCATAACTGGCTCGGCTCATCGACCGCTGGCTTTACGGTGGTAACCCAAACTAAGGCCGACCGCGACTGCGTTTCGGTGGCGGCCGCATCCGTTATTGCCAAGGTCGCGCGTGATCGACTGATGATCGAGCTTGATGGCGCGCTGCCCGGATACGGTTTCGCCGGCAACAAAGGCTATTCGTCTGCGGGGCACATCGAAGCACTGAGGCAGTTGGGGCCTAGCACTGAGCATCGAACCAGTTGGTTGGCCAAGATTCTCGCGAATGATTCCGACGAATCAAACACTTAGGATTATTCAACGATGGATGAAAACGAGTTCGACGAATACGACCGGCAGTCTGAGCTGGCGCTCTACCGCGAGTACAAAGACGTGGTCGCAACCTTCAAGTTTGTGATCGAGACAGAGCGTCGCTTCTATCTGGCCAACGATGTTCGCATCGAGCGTCGTGATGCCGGCAACGACTTCTACTTCGAGCTTGAGATGGAAGACGTCTGGGTTTGGGACATCTACCGAACTGATCGCTTCGTCAATAAGGTCAAAGTGCTGACCTTCAAGGACGTAAACATCGAAGAGCTCTCGGGCAAGGCATTCAAGCTTCCGAAGGAACTTCAGGTAGGCGAATAGTCGCCGGGCTGTTTCAGCCCGTACCCGAAGTCGGCCATTCTAAGCCGAGTTACTAACAGATTCGCTCTCGCATCTGTGCGGGCGGCATCGCCCGAGCAGACTCGTGGCATGTCCAATTCGAAACACATCCTCGGTCACTACGGTGAAACGATTGCCGCCGACTTTTTGAAGAGCATCGACTACGAAATCCTCGACAGAAACTGGCGTTGCTCGATCGGTGAGCTCGATATTGTTGCAAAAACCGGTTCGACCATTGTGTTTGTCGAGGTCAAAACCCGAAACGGCAGGGGATACGGGCATCCATTTGAGGCAGTAACCAGTGACAAGGTTTCACGAATAAGAAGATTGGCTGCTGCTTGGCTGGCCGCAAAAGAACTCGGTTCGTGTCCCATTCGAATGGATGCGATTTCGGTTCTAGTCGAGTCCGGGCGCGTATCGGTAGAGCACCTCAAGCAGGTGTTCTGATGCAGTTGGCAAAAACCTATTCGATTTCGCTCTACGGAATGACGGGCAGGGCTATCGAAATCGAGGCCGATATCTCGAGCAATCTGCCAGGGTTTGTGCTGGTTGGCTTGCCAGACGCATCGCTGCAAGAGGCATCAGCGAGGGTAAGGGCGGCGATCACGAACAGCGGTTTCACTTGGCCAAACCGAAAAGTAACGGTGAACCTGTCACCTGCAAACGTTCCAAAGTCCGGGTCCAGTTTCGATTTAGCGATAGCGGCTGCGATTTTGGCGGCGTCGGGCCAGATTGAACTCACCTCTGGTCGAGTTTCGGTGGCGCTCGGAGAATTGGCTCTCGACGGGCAGGTCAAGCCGGTCCCGGGTGTGTTGCCAGCCCTGCGTGAAGCCCAGCGGATGCGTTTCAGGCGCGCACTTGTGCCGCGAGAGAACTTCGCAGAGGCGCAGCTGATAAGCGATCTCGACGTATCTGCGGTCGGATGCCTGGTTTGTTTCGCCCGCAAGATTTCTGTCGCTGAGATAACCCAGAGTTGCCAGTGCCAGATCGAGTTAGCTCAGGGTGGCCAAGAAGATTCGAATGCTTCAGGCACACTATCTAACGAAACGGCTCTCGATTTTTTTGATGTTTTAGGTCAACAGTCAGCGATTCGTGCCTTAGCAGTGGCCGCCGTTGGTCGGCATCACGCACTTATGGTTGGGCCTCCAGGAGCCGGAAAAACCATGCTCGCCGAGCGGCTGCCCAGCATTTTGCCTCCTCTCGACGAAGAAACAGCCGTCGATCTGGCCTCGATTAGATCGCTGGTTCGGCTGGGTCAGTTCAGTCTGATTCCAAATGGCGAGCAGGCGACCCCGTTCTGCTCCCCACACCACAGCGTCAATCAAACAGCAATGATTGGTGGCGGCAATCCGGTGCCTCGACCCGGCCAGATTTCACTAGCTCACGGGGGAGTGCTGTTTCTTGACGAAGCACCCGAGTTTTCGCTATCTACTCTCGAGTCGCTGAGGGAACCACTCGAGAGTGGCAGCATCTCAATCTCCCGGGCTGCCGGAACGGCGGTTTTCCCTGCACGATTCCAGCTGGTTATGGCGGCCAATCCGTGCCCGTGCGGATACCGAGACGTGCCCGGCAAAACCTGCACTTGCAGTTACTCTGCAAGGGCGCGCTACGCATCCAAACTCTCGGGTCCGTTGCTGGATCGAATCGACATCAGAATTCGTGTGGATGCGCAAACCAAGGCGGCCCGACTTCGTGCCGCCAAGACTGAGCGTTACTCGAGTCTGACTCTCAGGCAACAGGTAGCACAGGCGAGAAACGCATCCGCTGAGCGTTTGGCAGGCACCCCATGGCGTTTCAATTCTGAAGTCTCGGGTCAGTTCCTTAGGCGCTTGGCCACCGAGAATCCATCGGCTACCGCGATTCTCGAGCGCGCCTTGGGATCCGGATCAATTTCGATGCGGGGATTCGACCGCTGCATGCGAGTCGCCCTAAGCATCGCTGATCTCGATGCCAAACCCGTCTTGGATGCGACCTGCGTTGCCGAGGCCCTGTTTTTGCGTGGAGCTAGCGATTGGAGCGCACTGTGATGAGCGTCGACGAAACAAGCCTGCTAGGTGTGCCGAAAGGACTCCTTGGAGAGGTTATTGGGCCACTGCTGCCCGGCCGCGATCGGCAGTTAGCTGAGCATCACGAACTGCTAGAGGATCTCTGCGCAAGACTCATTTGGAGCCAGCTGGTTGAGCCTGGAGATGTACTCGCTGGGCAGCTGATTGCAGAACTAGGAGCAGCCCAGTCGCTCAGGTTGCTCAGAGGCGGCCATCAATCGCCGCAAGAGCGCCTCTGGAGGGAATTAGCGCTCCTAGATTCAAGCCTCGCTGCCGAAGGGCAAGAAGTCAAAACGATTGCTGTCATCCGAGAATCCGCCGAGCGCTGGTTGCAGCGCGATAACAACGCCAAACTAGTCAGAGACCTCAAGACGTGGCGGCAGTTGAGCGGTTGGGTGATAGGGCCATCATCTTCGCTCTGGCCAGAAACTCTTCACGATCTCGGTTTCGCCGCACCGATTTGCCTGTGGGGTCGAGGCTCTGCCGAAACTCTCGAACGGCTGAGTCAATCGGTCGCAATCGTCGGAAGCCGGAACACAACCACCTACGGCAGTTGGATCACCCGCGAATTGGCGACTCGACTGGCCGAAGACGGGTTCTGCATCGTTTCTGGTGGCGCTTACGGCATCGACGCCTTCGCCCACGAGGCTGTGGTTGCGCTCGCCGAATCACAGCTCGAAACGCCGCGAGATGCAGCCTCGTGCCCGGCTCTTTCGACCGTCGCGGTTATGGCGGGTGGCGCAGATCGGCTCTACCCAGTCGGAAACACGAAACTCCTAACCCAGGTGATGAATCACGGATGCGTGATTTCAGAACTGCCACCGGGCAATGCGCCTACCAAATGGCGTTTTCTTCAACGCAACCGGCTGATTGCGGCTTTGGGTCAAGCAGTTGTGGTGGTCGAGATGGCCTACAGGTCTGGAGCGCTGAATACCGTGCATCACGCACTCGAGATTGGTCGAAGGGTTATCGCGGTGCCCGGTTCAATTCTTTCGCCCACATCGCAGGGCTGTAACCAGGTCATCCAGGAGAGCAAGGCAGAGCCCGCGACCTCATTCGATCAGCTTCTGCAACTTGCCAAGGGCGAGCTCGGAGAAGTCGAGAACAGCCCCAAACTCTCGGCGACTCAGAGTCGAGTATTGGATTTCGTATCCAACCAATTGAAGTCGGTTTCAGCAATCGCGCAACTGAGCGGTACTGGTCAGACTGAGACTCAAGGTACGCTCGCCGAGTTGGAGCTGTTGGGATATGTTTGCCGGCAGAACGGCAAGTGGAAGCGCACCGAATCAGCCAGAATCTCAGGAGCCTGACCTAACCTTGTGATGTGACCAGCCAGCTCCAAATTGAATCAGCCCGCGCCGCGGCTGGCTTTGAGCAATTCTTGACCGGCGGTCGCGGTTTTTCGGCGAATACCGTCAAGGCCTATCTGACCGATGTGGCCAGTTTTCTCACCTTTCTAGATCAAGGGCGCCGCGATTCCTTAGCTGACATCGACATCGAAGATCTTCGAGACTGGCTTTGGCAGGGCAATCAACAGGGGCTCACAAAGGCAACCATCGCGCGCAAGAGCGCATCCATTCGGGCGTTCACGGCTTGGCTCCAACAAAACGAGTTGATCAGCACCGACCCCGGTCTGCGTCTGAAGTCTCCGAGAGCCGGGCGAACCCTGCCCAAGGTTGTGTCCAGAGACACCCTCGCCGAGATTTTTCAGCGACTCGAGGACCGGATTTCACCTGAGAACCCAGGTGGCATCCTGGATTTGCTGATGGTCGAACTGCTTTACGCTTCGGGCATCCGAGTCAGCGAGCTGGTGGGTTTGGATTGCGGCGATGTTGACTTCAATCGCGGACTTTTGCGGGTCACCGGCAAGGGAAACAAGCAGCGAATGGTGCCGTTCGGGGCTCCGGCCAGGGAAGCACTCGATCGCTGGTTGCGCGAGGGCAGGCCGCTGTTCGCCGACCTCGCGAGACCCGCCAAGGATGCCGATGCGCTGCTGCTGACCTCGCGCGGCAAGCGGGTTGGTGTGCGACAGGTTTACGCGCTGGTTGCCTCGCTGCTCGAGGGCACACCGACTGGTGTCGCTGGGCCACACGCCCTTCGTCATACCGCCGCCACACATCTGTTGGACGGTGGAGCAGACCTGCGCGCGGTGCAGGAGCTACTCGGACACGCATCCCTCGGCACTACCCAGATCTACACGCATGTCAGCGTGGAGCGGTTGCGCGAGGGCTACAAAAACGCGCATCCCCGCGCTTAGTGCGCAAACCCTATGGACCCTGGGCTCGCGACCCTAGCCACTGGACCCTCGGCTCGCGAGGCTAAACGTCGCTCCACGGAGCAAGTCGCGAAGGCGTGAGCAGCCCCATCACCGCATCGGGCGAGAGATAGCCGCGCTCGGTTCGATAGCTGAAGTGCAGGCAGCGAAGAGTTGAACCCGGCCCGACTCTTGCATCTCGGCTCGCGGCTAGCTTTTCGCAGTGATCGCGATACCCCGCAGAACCGGGGCAATGCTGACCCAGTGGTTGACCGACCTTTATGAACTTGCCAACCGCCAAGTTGCTGCACACAGGTTCGAGGCTCACCAGATGGCCATTCGAGCGCTTTATCGTCACGACGTTGCGATTTGCCACGAGTCCGTTGAAGTGAATGCTGCCGGTAGTGGGGGCCACCAACTGCGCCGCAGGGGGCACCACATAGTCGATGCCGCGATGCCCAGCAGAGTAATCGCTGTTCGGGGCTAAGAAGCTGCGAACGGTGCTGACGCCCTCTAGCGGCGCGGCAAGCCAGTTGGCAGTTGGTGCGGTGTCGAGCGTAGTTTCAGGCGCCAGAACCCGATCCGGCACGGCGGATGCCCTTGCGGTAAGCGGAACCAAGCACAGCATGAGCCCGCATCCCGTCATGAGGGCGATCGAGTTAGAGCGAAAAATCATGGCTCTACCTTGCCGAGAAAACTGGATCAGGTGGCCGGTCAATCGAAAACTGTGGATAACTCGCTGGAGCCCAATAATCTTCGGGCATTCGCTGGCGCTCGAAGGGCCAGGGCTGGTATGCTTTTCGAAGCAGTTTCAATGGGTTCGCCCGCCGGAACTGACTTCGCGTTTCGACCAACAGCTTCGTCTTGGTCGCGCAACTGCTTCAAACTCATCCGTCAAAAGATTTGTTGATGTTTTGCGCGTGCCGAATGCTGCGAAACCAGGTGTGGCTGACAACCGTCAGATCGCAGACAACTGAGTGGTGCGCTCGCGCGCGCCAAAAAAGGAGAAAACTGCCATGGCAGTAGTAACCGTTCGCCAGCTGCTTGATGCTGGTGTGCACTTCGGGCACCAGACCCGTCGTTGGAACCCAAAGATGCGTCGCTTCATTTTGACCGACCGCTCGGGCATCTACATCATCGACCTTCAGAAGTCGATCTCTCACATTGACAAGGCCTACGACTTCGTAAAGGACACCGTCGCTCACGGCGGCAGCATCCTGTTCGTAGGAACCAAGAAGCAGGCCCAGGAAGCCATTGCCGAGCAGGCTCAGCGCGTTGGCATGCCTTACATCAACGAGCGTTGGCTCGGTGGTCTGCTGACCAACTTCCAGACCATCCAGAAGCGTCTTGCACGTCTCAAGGAACTCGAGGTCATGGACTTCAGCGGCGAGACCAAGACCGGTCTAACCAAGAAGGAACTCCTGATCCTTCGCCGCGAGAAGGACAAGCTCGAGAAGTCGCTCGGTGGTATCCGCAACGTAACCAAGACCCCTTCGGCGATCTGGGTTGTTGACACCAACAAGGAGCACCTCGCAATCACCGAGGCCAAGAAGCTCGGTATCCCAGTTATCGGTGTTCTTGACACCAACTGTGACCCAGACGAGGTCACCATCGGTATCCCAGGCAACGACGACGCAATCCGCTCGGTTCAGTTGCTGACCCGCGTTATCGCGGATGCGGTTGCCGACGGCCTGATTGCTCGTCACTCAAAGCCAGAAGCCGCAGCCGAGCCACTCGCAGAGTGGGAGCGCGAACTGCTAGAGCAGAGCGCCGCAGCTGAGGCCCCAGCCGCTGAAGCAGCACCAGCTGCCGAGGCAGAGAAGGAAGCTAACTAATCATGGCTAACTACACCGCAGCAGATGTAAAGGCGCTTCGCGACAAGTCGGGCGCAGGAATGATGGACTGCAAGAAGGCCCTCGACGAGTCAAACGGCGACGTCGAGAAGGCGCTTGAGTTCCTTCGCGTTCAGGGCCTCAAGGGCGTTGCCAAGCGCGAGGGTCGCACCACCAGCAATGGTCTGGTTGTTGCCCGCGTCAACGGCGGCACCGGCTACCTGATCGAGCTCGCTTGCGAGACCGACTTCGTTGCAAAGGCCGACAAGTTCGTTGCCCTCGCAGAGAAGCTGGCAGATGCAATCGTTGCTGCTGACTCGAGCGACCTCGACTCGGCTCTTGCCGCTCCGCTAGACGGCAAGACCGTCGGTGAGGTCATCAACGACGAGGCAGCAATCATGGGCGAGAAGGTCGAACTTCGCCGCGTTGCAGTGGTCAAGGATGCGTCAGTCGACGCATACCTGCACCGCACCAGCAAGGACCTACCTCCTCAGGTTGGTGTTCTGGTTGCATTCTCGGGTGCAGACGCAGCAACCGCTCACGATGTTGCAGTGCACATTGCAGCGTTCTCGCCAAACTACCTGACCCGCGACGAGGTTCCAGCCGAGGTCGTCGAGACCGAGCGTCGCGTCGCAGAAGAGACCGCACGCAACGAAGGCAAGCCAGAGGCTGCACTCAGCAAGATCGTTGAAGGCCGCGTTGTTGGCTTCTTCAAGGAGAACGTGCTGGTGGACCAGGACTTCGCAAAGGACAACAAGCAGTCGGTTGGCAAGGTCCTCGAGACCTCAGGCATCACTGTTTCGCAGTTCGTGCGTTTCCGCGTCGGCGCCTAGTCAAAAAACATTCGCCCGCAAGGGCAAAAAGCGAGGAAGGCTCGGTCGTTTTGGCCGGGCCTTCTTTGCTGCCCGCTCTAGGATAAGAAGGGGCAAAACAGAACACGTCGAGTTCGCTAGCGAAACGGAGCAAACCATGTCAGAAAAGAAGCGCAGAGTACTTCTAAAACTGTCGGGTGAGGCCTTCGGCGGCGGGGCACTGGGCGTGAACCCAGATGTCGTATCCGCTTTCGCTAAAGAGATTGCCAAGGCTGCCAACGACGTCGAAATCGCTATCGTTGTCGGTGGTGGAAACTTCTTCCGTGGCGCCGAGCTTTCGCAGCGCGGAATGGATCGAGCTCGCGCCGATTACATGGGCATGTTGGGCACCGTGATGAATGCCCTGGCCCTGCAGGACTTCCTCGAGCAGGCCGGCGTTGACACTCGCGTCCAGTCGGCCATTTCGATGGCCCAGGTTACCGAGGCCTACATCCCGTTGCGAGCCATTCGCCACCTCGAAAAAGGCCGCGTGGTGATCTTCGGAGCCGGTGCCGGACTCCCATATTTCTCGACAGACACCGTGGCCGCTCAGCGTGCGCTTGAGATTCGTGCGGACGAGGTTCTTGTAGCCAAGAACGGTGTCGATGGCGTTTACACCGCCGACCCGAAGCAGGATCCGAACGCCGTAAAGATCGAAAAGATTACCTACAAGGATGCCCTTGTGCAGGGCCTCAAGGTCGTCGATGCCACCGCATTCAGCCTCTGCATGGACAACAAGATGCCGATGCGAGTCTTTGGCATGCAGGGCACCGGGAATGTCACCGCGGCGCTCAAGGGTGACAAAATCGGCACCCTGGTAACCGCTTAAGTTTTTACTCAAACAGGAGAAATCATGATCAACGAAATTCTTGCCACCGCAACCGACAAGATGAACAAGGCCGTCGAGGCCGCCAAGGAAGACTTCGCAACCGTTCGCACCGGACGTGCGAACCCACAGCTGTTTCAGAAGGTCATGGTCGACTACTACGGCACCCCGACTCCGCTGGCTCAGCTTGGTGGACTCACCAACCCTGAAGCTCGCACGATTGTGATCAGCCCGTACGACAAGTCAGCGCTGCAGGCAATCGAGCGTGCACTGCGCGAGATGCCTAACCTGGATGCCAACCCGCAGAACGACGGCAACGTAATCCGAATCACTCTGCCAGACCTAACCGAAGAGCGTCGCAAGGAATACGTCAAGCTCGTAAAGGCCAAGGCCGAGGACGCCCGCGTGTCGGTTCGCAACATTCGCCGCAAGGGCAATGACGACCTAGCCGCCCTCAAGAAGGACGGCCTGGCCGGCGACGACGAGATCGCTCGTGCCGAAAAGGAACTCGACAACCTCACCAAGCAGCACACCGACCTGATCGATGAGGCTCTGAAGCGCAAGGAAGCCGAGCTACTCGAGGTCTAAGCAGACCTCGCGGTAACGCGGAACGCATCCCACACAAGGATTTCAATGACGAATCAAGCCCAGCAAACCGGTGGACGCAGTCTGCGCAAGTCGGTTTCTGTCGGCCTGATTCTGGGCGGCACTTTTCTAGCCAGCATTCTTATCGTCAAAGAGTTGTTTATCGTGCTCGCTGCGGTTGCTGTTGCTGCAGGTGCTTGGGAACTCTCTACCGCGCTTCGGGCTCCTCGCAGTGCGGGTTCGGCTGGCTGGTATGTGCCGCGCGTGCCTTCAGTTGTCGGCAGCATCCTGCTCATGCCGGCGGTTTATTTCGGCGGTGCACAGTGGCAGTGGCTCGGTGCATTCGGCATCGTCGGCGCGCTGATCCTGTGGCGCACGGTTCACCTGCTCTGGGAGCGCAGGGTTGAGCCGAGCCAGCGCATCCAGCAGACGTTGCGCGATTTCGCCGCGTCTGCGTTTCTGGTGATTTATCTTCCGCTCAGCACGAGTTTCATGATGCTTTTGTTGAAGCGCGACGATGGTCAGTGGTGGGTCTTTACGCTTGTGCTGACGGTCGCGATGATTGACACTTCGGGCTACCTGGTCGGTCGCAAACTCGGACGACACCAGATGGCCCCGGGCGTGAGCCCAAAGAAGTCGATTGAGGGGCTCGGCGCATCCATCATTATTGGTTCGACCGCTGCGATTATCTGCACTATCTTCTTGCTCGGCGGCCCATGGTACATGGGTCTCGTGATTTCGGCAGCGCTGCTTCTGACCGCAGTCTTCGGCGATTTGGCCGAGAGCCTGATCAAACGAGACCTAGGCATCAAAGACATGTCCAATGCACTACCCGGTCACGGAGGCGTGATGGATCGTCTCGACTCGATGCTGCCGAGCGCGCTAGCGATGTACCTCATCGCCACGATTTTCTTCTAAGGCAGAACATGGAATTCAAAAAGGTATCGAAAGCCAAATACGGCTACAGCCCAGCCCAGGTGGATGCGTTCATCGAGGTTGCAAGGCGTCAGTTCGAGAACCCGAAACTTGCTGTAATGACCTCGGCCATGGTTCGTGAAAACCAGTTTGAGCTGGTCAAGGGCGGCTACCAAATCACGCAGGTTGATGCCGGCATCGATCAGCTCGAGGATGCGCTTGCCAAGCGCGAACTTCACCGCGCCCGGGTTCAGTTGGGCGAGCACATGATGAACGAACGGCTCGAGCGCTACGTGGCAAGCCTGCGCGGCCGACTGTCGCTCAAGCGCCGCCAGCGTTTTAGCCACCGCACCCTGTTGCTGCGAGGCTACAGCCGACGCGAGGTCGACATATTCTGCGAGGCGGTTGCCGCGCACCTTGCCGGCGACAAAACAATGTCCGTGGGGGATGTTAGAAATACGGTATTCAACGCAAAAAGGGGTGGCTATGCCGAAAATGAAGTTGACGCTTTCATCGATCGCTTCGTCGAAGTTCTTCAGCTCGAGAAAGCTCTTCGCTAACTCGAGTTCGCGCAAGGTTGTTGCGACCGCTGTCGCATCCCTGTTGCTTGCCGGTCTTTCCATCGCCGCGCCGATCGAGTCAGACGCATCGACGCCTGCGCCCACCAATCCCAGAGTCTCCCCAGTAGTGGCGGTTCTGAACACCCTCGCAGTGAAGGGTCGAGCACCGAAGACCGGCTACGACCGCGATCTTTTCGGTGATGGCTGGGGTTCGATTGGTTCTTGCGACACTCGCAACTTCATTCTTCAGCGTGATTTGACCAACATCACCTGGCGTCAAGGCGAGAACTGTATTGTCGCAACCGGTGTGTTGCGCGACCCATACACGAACAAGGTCATCAACTTTAGGCGCGGTGTTAGCACCTCGCTTGCCGTACAGATTGATCACGTGGTCGCCGTGAGCGATGCCTGGCAAAAGGGCGCTCAGCAGTGGTCGTACTCAACTCGCGTGGCCTTCTATAACGACCCGCTTAACCTACTGGCCGTCGATGGCCCAACAAATGGCCAAAAGAGCGACAGCGATGCTGCCAGCTGGTTGCCGCCAAACCGGGGTTTCCGTTGCGCATACGTGGCTAGGCAAGTGGCCGTAAAAGCCAAGTACAAGCTCTGGGTTACCAGCGCCGAGAAAACGGCCATCGCCAATGTGCTTAGGGCCTGCCCGAATCAGCAACTGCCTCGAGGCTAGAGCCAAAAACAGCCCTCGGTTAGAATTGAACCTCGCGTTAACGAGGTTGTTGTTCGACTTCATGAATGAGGAGCAGAATGGGCAGACACGAGGCGCAACGCCCCAGTTTGTCGACTCGGATCGCATCCTTCATTGATCGAAAACTTGAAGGTACGCGATTCCGCAGACCTGAGATTCCAACAATTGACCCGAGGGCCCTCAGACCTTTTTGGTCTTGGCTATTCGCGGTTAGCTTCGCGATGGTTTCTATCATCGACCCTTATTCGGGCACTATCGCTTCGGCTAGCGCAAAAGCCTTCTACGCCGAGGCTTCGGCTGACCCGCAAGAAACTTATGGATACGCGACCACGCAGACAATCAGCTTCGAGCGAGGCGGATTCAAGGTGGTTACTGGCTCGGATGCGGCAATCTTTGTTGAGCAGGCAGACACTCCAGACCCAGGCACGGCTAAGGCATACGCATTCGATCTGCTCAAGCAAATGGATTTCGGCACCGACCAGTATTCGTGCTTGGTCAAGCTTTGGGAGCGCGAGTCAAACTGGCGTGTGACCGCCCGAAACAAGAGCTCTGGTGCGTACGGTATTCCACAGTCGTTGCCCGGCAACAAGATGGCCACCGAGGGCGCCGACTGGATGACCAACCCCGAGACCCAGATTCGCTGGGGAGTCAAGTACATCAAGGGTCGTTACGGATCGCCGTGCGGTGCTCTCGCGCACTCTGACAAAAAGGGTTGGTACTAGTGCCGCGCTCCAACCGCCAAAAGAACGACAAGGCTCGCAGCGTTGCGGTTCGCGGGGCTCGAGCCCGCTCCAAGCGTGAGCTACCAGCGGAGCATCCCGAACTGGATATTGCTGCTGCCCGTCTAGGTTTCATGCGCAGCGAGACCAAGCGCGGTGTCGAGTATTCCGTGCAGCCGACCGCGGGTGTCAATGCCGAACAAGACAAAACCTGGATTTGCCCGCACTGCAACCTGCAAATCACGCGCGGCACCGCTCACTTGGTGGCGTGGGATGCGGTTCGCGGCGTCGAGACCAGGCGGCACTTTCACTCCAACTGCTGGAAAGCATTCCAGGGGCCGCTGCTTTGAGCACGGGGGAGTCACTCGAGATTCGTTCGGGCGTTGAACTGCCGTCGATTCGCGAGGCCGTGACTTTGCGCACCGAGGATGGCCTGAGCTTGGTTGCCGAGCTGGCTTTGCCGGTTTCGGGTTCGCCGGTGGCGACTCTAGTGATGCTGCACCCGCTGCCAACCCACGGCGGCTTCATGGATTCCCACGTCTACAAGAAGGCGGCTAACCGGTTGCCGGCGTTGGCCAATCTGGCGATCTTGAGGTTCAACACGCGTGGCACGACCTCGCCGCACGGAACCAGCGAGGGCAGCTTCGGAGGCGGCGTGGCCGAGCGATACGACGTCGCGGCAGCGATGGAGTTCGTGCGCGAGCGTGGACTGCCAAACCCTTGGCTGGTGGGTTGGTCGTTTGGAACCGAACTCGCGCTCAAATATGGCATCGACCACCCAATTTGGGGCGCAATACTGCTTTCGCCACCGCTACACCGAGCCACGGATGCAGATCTCGCCCGCTGGGCCACCAGTGACAAAACTCTCGTTGCTCTCGTGCCCGAGCTCGACGACTATCTGCAGCCAGAAGAGGCCAAGCGCAGGTTCGCGATCATTCCGCACGCCGAAATCATCGGCGTCGAGGGTGCCAAGCACCTTTGGGTGGGTGAGAGCGCTACCTCGAGAGTGCTCAACGAGATCGTCAAGGTAGTTAACCCCAGCGCGTATCCGCTGCCGACACAATGGCCTGCCTAAAGGCATCCGTCTATAGTTTTCTCAAGTTCGGTCTTCAGAGCCTGGGGGAGCAGATGATTCAAGATCAGCACGAAAATCAACTGCCCGGCGAAGGATCGGGCAAGTCCATTAGCGACAACGAAAACTAGGGGGAATCTAGTGTCGAATCCACAGAACGAACAGCAACCAAGCCAGGGCAAGCAGCCATCTCGTTTCATGCGCTGGTTTGGTACCCAGAGCGACGGTGAGAAGATTGGCCTTGGCTGCTGCTCAATCGCGCTGGCTATTCCGATCCTGACCGCCGCGTGGCTCATTCTTCAGACCCTGCTAGATGGCGGGTGTGGCAGCGAGTGTGTGACTCGCGGTTGGTACGGAGTTTTCTCGGTGTTTGCAGCCGTGCCCGCTGGAATAATCGGGTTGATCATCTACGCGATTGCTACCGGAACAAAGAAGCGAAGTTAGTGCTGAAAACAGCGCCAGCGCGACCACGTAGGGCTAGCGCGAAGCCTTTCCCAGCGCAGCCATGGCTGGGTTTGCCCTGCCGTCACCGGTAACGAGCGACGAGTACATCACTACCGAAGGTCCAAGCCCGCTTGAGCCTCTGGATGCGTTGGGGGCAAAGACCTCCCACCACCAAACTCCCAAGGCTTTTGTGCCCGCGGCTGCACGCAACACCTGACTGATTCGAGTTGCGTAGGCCGCCTGACCCGATTGGCTCAGCGAGAAACCTGCCAACCTAGAATTCGTAGGGTCCAGGAGCGGTTTGGGTTCGGTTCGACTACTCGACGGGTACGCGGTCTCTGCGACAGCGACCGGCAAGCCAAACTCAACAGCCACAACTCTCAGGGCCGCCTCGAGATTACCTACTGGCCCCGACCAGACGCTGTAGTAACTCAGGCCAACACCATCGGGTCGAGTCAAACCCGCGCTAAAGGCAGCCTTGAGCCAGTTTCGCGTCTTGACTGCATCCCCGCCGGTTTCGAGGTGAATCATGATCTTTGACTTTGGGGATGCGCTTCGCACAGCCGACGCGCCGGCGTTCAAGAGTTCGGTCATGGCCGCAAACCGCTCGGCAGACCAATCGCCCAGCTGCCCGTTGGGCCAGAGCAGCCCGTTTCCAATCTCGTTTCCGATCTGAACCCAAGCGGGGGGAGTGCCTTGAGCAACGAACTCGCCCAAGACTTCGCTGGTGTAATCGCGAACTCGTTCGACCAAGCCCGCCTGAGACAAGTTCGACCACGCTTCTGGAATCTTCTGGTTGGCGGGATCGGCCCACCAATCGCTATAGTGCAGGTCAAGCACGAGGTCGAGTTTCGCTGCCTTGATTCGTTTGGCCAAGCGAAGAACTTCGGGCAGTGAGGAACCCTGGCTCGGAGGATCCACCCAGAGTCGCACGCGAGCAACCTTGAGCCCTGCCGACCTCATGAGCGATAACGCATCCACACGTTTGCCAGTCGCGGTTCGAAATGTGGAACCTTCACGTTCGATCTGGGGCAGCCACGAAACGTCGCCACCGTTCGCTAGAGCGACCCGACTAGAGGCATGGGATTCAGGCTCAGCGCCCAGTGATGAGCCAACGATCAGCGAAGAGCAGAGGGCAGCCAGCAACCCGAGGCGAAGCCACCGGCGCCAGAAACTTGCTTGCTTGCGCACGCGCATCCCGCAGCGTGTCTGTTAGCGGTTTTGCTGACGCGGCACCACAACCTGGCGCAGAATCAGCATCACCGATGCGGCAACTGGAATTGCCACCAGCGCACCGAGCACGCCGAGCAGGGTTCCACCGATGAGTGCAGCCACAACGACCACCGCACCCGGCACCGAGACAGCCTTGCTCATCACGCGAGGGCTGATGACGTATGCCTCGATCTGCATGTAAATCAGGTAGTAGATCGCCACGATTAGTGCGGTGGTCGGTGAGATTCCGAGCGCGACAACCGTGACGATTGCTGCACCCGAAAGGGTTCCGACCAGCGGAATGAGGCTCAGCAAGAACGTAGTGAAAGCCAAAACCAGCGCGAACTCAAAGTTCAGAATGCTGAGCAGGATAAAGCTGAGTACGCCGTTGCAGAGCGCGATGAACACCTGGCCGATCACGTAGCGACCCACCGAATCGGCAATCTGGTCTGCGAGGCTCACGAAGGTGTCGCGGCCCGATGCCGGTACCAGCGAGTACATCCAGTTCTTGAATCGCTGCAGCGAAGCCATGAAGTAAATCGAGAGAATCACGATGATGACGCCGCCGAAGAAGCCGTTCACGATGGTCAAACCAACCTGCACCACGCCGCCAAAGACTCCTGGCCAGTTTTCTGAGTTGGCGATGAAGTTGCCGGCCTGCGAGACCGCATCCGTGATTGCGCCGCCGATGCGGTCGTCTAGCGACTTGATGAAAGGCTGCTCGAGCAGGTTCGCGAGCTCTTCAGGTGCCTGGCTCAAGAATTGCGAAGCCTGACGAAGCACCTGGGGCAGAAAGCTGCTCAGAAACACCGCGATGATCGCGATGAACACCGCGATTACCGAAGAAATCGCGAGTGGGCGCTTGAGTCCAAGTTTTTCTAGCTTGCTGACGATCGGGTCTAGGCCGAGAGCGATGAAGATTGCCGCGAAAACATACGTGAGGATGCTGGCAATCGAGACGAACATGCCCCCGATAACCAGGGCGGTGAGCACGCCCAAGCCACCCCACAGGCCAAGCTGGAACGGGTTCGAAACCTTGAAGTTGTTCGATGACACGGTGGCCTCCCTGCTGGTTTGGTGCGCTTGCTAGTTCGAGTCGATGACGAACTGGATGCGATCCATCACAGTCCTCAAGTTCTTGATGTAGACCTTGATAGCGTCGCGTTCGACGCGCAGCTTCTGGAGGCGGTCTTCGGCCTGCTGCAACTCGAGGTTCGCCTTGTCTTGAGCCTGCTTGATGATGGCTCGAGCCTCGGCGTCGGCGGCTGCGATGGTCGCATCCGACTTCTGGCGCGCCTCATCGGTGGTCTTCTTGGTGATCGACTTGGCCGCTGCCTCTAGGGTCTCGGCCTCGAGGCGAGCGGCGTTGGCACGAACCAGCGCGTTCGACAGGTTGGAGTTTGCCTCGTCGAGGTACTTCTGGGTTGCCGCAACAGCCTCTTGGTGCTTGCGCATGTATTCGGCCTCGGCCTCGGCGCGGCGAGCGGTCAACTCGAGCTCGAGATCGATTCGGGCCTGCTCGGTGACCAGCTGGTTAGCCAGTGCGGCATCCATCTGGGCATTGATCTGGCGGTTGGCGATGAGTTTCTTCTCGGCGAGGTCACGCTCGGTCTTTGCCCGAAGCAGCTCGGTCTCGCGCTTAGCCGTGGCACGCAGGCGGGCGGCCTCGGTAGCAACAGCGCCTCGAACCGCTCCGGCCTCGCGTTCGGCGGCGGCAACGAGCTCGCCGGCACGCACCTCAGCCTCAGCCAATGCGGCCTCGTAGTCGCTCTTTGCGGTTCCAAGGATGCGATCCGCGCGACGCTGAGCCTCGGCAACCAGCGAGTCGTAGTATCCCTTGGCCTGACCGCGAAGTTCATCGAGCTCGACAGCCAGGTTCTTGCGAATTCGGTCGCGTTCGGCCTCGGCATCCTGAATCAGGCGTTTCGCCTGCTCTTCAGCTGTCGAAAGAATCAATGCGGCCTTAGCGCCCACACCGGCGTAGGTCGGCTCACCAACCTCAGAGATGGTCTGCTGCGCCTCAATCAAGCGGTTGTTGGTGTCGCGGAGTTCGGTGGCCAGCTGGGCATTCTGGGCGCTCAGCTGCAAAATCTCTTTGCGCAGGTCACGCAGCGTGTCGTCTACCAGACCGCGGTCATAACCCCTAACAACGAGGGGAAACTCGGTCTCTTCGGCTGCCAAAATCCTGCTCCTAGGCCACTTGGTAAAGTTATGTAACGGCGTTTACGCCCGAGCCAAGTTTAGCCTTTGACCGCTATACCAAGAGGATTCCGCATGCGCTTTTTGATTGCCGGCATTCTTGGGCTGTTCGCCTTGGTCGGGCTGACGCTCGGAATCGGCGATCGCACTCTGTGGGCTCCGCCAAAGCAGCAGGTTCTCACCTCGCAGATTGCCGCCGAGTCGCCATTCGTGCTGGTTCCGCCAAGCATCGTGGGGGCATACACTGGGCAGCCGGATGCGACAGTTCGCGCCGTTCTTGCCGATGGAGCCGACGCAACCTCGGTCGAGCAGGTGTTCGTTTCTTACGGCCGCTACGCCGACCTGAAGGCATGGCTCGAAAAGACTCAGTACGCCGAGGTCAAACTGGCCGAGCCCGGCTCTCAAAACCCAATCGAAATCGACCGCAACAACATCGGACTGGTAGGCCCAAACCCAGCCGGCTCAGACCTCTGGTACGCCGAAGAATCAGACACCATCAAGGTCTCGCTCGACATGAAAACCCTGCCAGACACCGCCATGCTGATTTCAACCCGAGCCACCACGCCAACACCGGTTGAATTGCGCCTGGTTTGGCCGGTTGTTCACGACCTCACCTTCTCAAACTGGAGTATCTGGATCGGCTCAGGATTCGGCGTGCTAACCATCGCAGCGCTGATCTGGGCATTCCGCCACAAGCGCATCCTGCGAGGGCCGCGCCGCCGCATCACTAAGCCGCCGAAGGGCCCGAAAGTCAGAGTTAAACGCAATAAAGACCTCGCGCCAAAACGCGGTCGCCGAGCAGCCCGGCGGTGGGGCAAGATCGTTGCCGCACCTCTGGTGTTCAGCCTCACGTTCGCGACCGCCGGATGCGCAGGCGCGTCACCCAACCAGCCCGGGCTGCCGCAGCAGTCGGGCGGCTCGGCCAGCCCGAGTGCCAGCGAAAGCCCAGCCCCGCAGGCCCCGGCAGCGCTGACTCGAGTGCAGCTCGAGCGCATCCTCGCCGATGTTTCTGAGGTCGCCAAGAACGCCGACAAGGGCAACAACAAGAAGATCCTCGAAGAGCGTTTCGCCGGCCCAGCGCTGCAGATGCGTTCGGTGCAGTACGTGCTGCGCAAGAAGAACCAGAACGTCGAAGCGCCTGCCGCCATCGCTGCCAAGCCGATTACCTTCGCGCTGCCGGCGGCAACCGACACCTGGCCAAGAATTGTGATGGCTGTTACTGACGAACCGGGCGATGCACTGCCGCAGATGCTGGTGCTGCAACAAGAGAACCCTCGAGCCAACTACAAGGTTTGGTATGTCTCGAGCCTTCTGCCTGGAGTCAAGATTCCGGCCGTTGCAACCGAAGAGGTCGGTGCCATTCCGGTTGACCGAGACAGCGTGTTCATCAAGCTTCCGCCAAATCAGCTCGCGACAGCCTTCGGCGACATCCTGAATAAGGGTCAGGCGAGCCTGTCTGCGCCGCTGTTCGATCTGAACAACCAGTTCTATCAGCAGCTCTCAACCAGCCAGCGCAACCAGATTGAGTCGCTGACTCAGGCGACCGTCAACTTCAAGCATTCGCTCGGCAATCCGAACACTATGGCGCTGGCTACGGCCGACACGGGTGCGCTCGTCGCGGTGTTTATGAACGACGTCTACACCGTCAAGCCGACTTACCGAAGCTCGGCAGTTGCGGTCGAGGGGCTCGAAAAGCTGCTGCTCGGCTCGGGCGGATCCACCACCGGCGTACAGACCGTTTACGGAGACATGCTGTTCTTCTATGTGCCGCCGGTAAGCAGTAAAAAGACCATCGAACTTCTGGGCGTAACCCAGGGACTCTTGAGCATCAGGAAGTTGTAATGGCAGAAAACCCATTCGCTCGGGCTTCACTGGCCGGAGCCGTTGACTTGAGCGCATTGAAGGCAAAGGCCGAGCAGGCCAAATCCGCCCCGAACTCAGCAGGTGCGAACCCGGCCGCGGGCGCAGCGGGCTCTTCGGCTAACCAAACCGCGCCGACTTCGCCAACCGCTCCGAATGAGATTCCGGTCTCCAGCCTCGTCGTTGACGGGGGAGTCGAGAACCTTCGCGAGTTCCTCGAGCTGTCGAACCTGATTCCAGTGCTGGTCGATTTCAAGACCGCTTCGGTGCCCGGATCCTCAAACCTCACGGCAACGCTTGAGCGCATCATCCCGCAACTCGACGGCAAGGTGATTCTTTGCCGCATCGATGCCGACAAGCAGCCGCAGATTCTCGAGGCGTTCCAGATGCGTCAGGGTGGGGTAGCGGTCGCTCTGGTCAAGGGGCAGCCGGTGCCACTTATTAGCGCCGACTTGGATGAGGCCGAGATTCAGGCGCGACTGGCCCGTTTGCTCGAAGTTGCCGCCCAGCAGGGAATGACAGCCCGTGCGGTCGTGATGGATGCGGCCGCCGCTGCAGCACAGGCTCAGGCAACTCAGGCCCAACAGCTGCCACCTCGCCATCAAAAGGCTTTCGAGTTCATCGATGCTGGAGACTATGACTCAGCGATCAACGAGTATGAAGCAGCCCTGCGCGAGATGCCGACCGACTCGCTGGCCACCGCTGGACTCGCGCAAACCAAACTGCTCAAGCGTGTGCACGGACTCGATTTCGAGGCGGTGTTCGCGACCCAGCCGGCTGCCGAAGACACATCCGCACTACAGGCAACGCTGACGAAAGCTGATGCGCTGGTCGCATCCGGTAATGGGCAATTGGCCTTTGAGTTGCTGCTTGACCGGTTCGCTATTCAGTTCGCCGAGCGGGATGCGCTTCGCCCGCGCCTGCTCGAGTACTTCACTGTTTTAGGCAACGAAGACCCGTCTGTGATTGCTGCTCGCAAGCGCTTGACCGCCTTGATGTACTAAACGAAGACGCCTCAGTAGCCGACTGTAATTCGCATTTGCGAACAATTTCATTAGGTTTTTCGCGTAAATAGGCGTACGGTCACTCTTGGGGGCCAATCGACTCCCGTCCTTTCCCAGGAAGGAGCCGACATGCTCCGTTCCACCAAGGCAGTGGTCGCCTTAAGTTCCATCGCAATCTTTCTTTCACTTCTAACCCTCGGTTACTACATAACCGACACGGTCACCGGCAAAGCGACAACGTTGGGTGACAACCTCAAACTTCTCGGGTTCTGCCCGACCGGAACCGAACTCGTTACACCGGGCCCAGTTGGCTCGACCGGCCCGCAAGGACCAGCCGGAAACACGGGGCCATCGGGTGCTCCCGGTGCAAGCGGGGCCCCTGGTGAGTCTGGCTCCAGCGGTCAGGATGGCGCGGATGGCACCGACGGCCAGGATGGCGCTCAAGGCATCCAGGGTGAGGTTGGCCCGTCTGGTGCTCCAGGAGCTCAGGGTGCCCAAGGTCTGCCAGGTGCTGCCGGAAGCGACGCACTCTGCACGCCAGCTATCGACCTGACTGCGATCACTGGCGATCTAATTCCATCGGTCGATAACGCCTACCAACTCGGAACCTCGCAGTTTCGCTGGAAGGGCCTGCAGCTCGGCCCAGGCACCCTTTACATCCAAGACCAAACCACAGGTGCACAAGCAGGCCTCACCGTCAACGATGGCACGCTGCTAATCGACGGCGCTGACTCTCTGCGTATCGGCAACATTCGATTGACTGCCACCGGCCTTCGCTCGATGCTTGCCAGCCAAGACATCACTATTGGTGCGACAGGGGATACTGGCTACCTAGCCGTCGCGAACGGAATCAAGTTTGCCGACGGTACAATCATCACCTCTGCACCAAGCGGCGGAGTCGCCGGGCCAGCCGGTCCTGTCGGGCCTGCGGGTGCAATGGGTGCCACTGGCGCAACCGGACCTCAGGGCCCACAGGGCGCTCCGGGTTCTCCGGGTACCGTTCTTCAGTTGGGAACACAGACTCCTGGTTCGACCCTCGACCTAACCAAGCAGGTGTTCGTGTTTAACCAGGGCACGTGGACCCTGCCTGACGGGCAAGAAGGTCAAATCGTTTACTTCACGATGACTACCGGCGGTGATGGACATGCCGTAAACGTGGTGATCAACCACCTGCGCGTTGTCGATCACGGTGTCGGCACGCTACGAACGAATGCCACTTGGGCGCCTTTCACCTCACTCGGTGGGGTTCATCTCGAGAGTTCTGTGAGCGCGATTTTCATCAACGGTGCTTGGAGCGTTAGCGGAGGCGAGTTGCGCTAGCACAGCAAGCCAGCGTCAGCCGTGAAGTTGACGCAGCTCAACCTTTCGGTTGCAAGCCTTGGAGCCGGCCGCGGCTAGTTCCAAGGCTTGTTGCTTGCTGGATGCGTTGATCAGCCAGAACCCGGCCATGTACTCATCGGTCGCGTTCAGTGGCCCCTCGGATACAAAACCGCGGTCGGCTCGGTTGTCTACCACGACAGCCTCGCTCGGAGCAGTGATTCCGCATGCCATGATCATGTGCTCATTTGCGCTGAGCATGTCGTTGAAGGCATCGATGGCTTGAATCTCATCACCGGATGCCGTATTCGTGTTGCTGTCAATCACAGCGATTAGAAACCTCACAGTGACTCCTACTTCGCGGGCCTAAACCACACCGCGCCCAGCGGTGGCACCGAGATGCGAGCCGAGTGCGGTTGACCGTGGCTGCCCGGCGCATCCGCCGTTATTGAGCCAAAGTTGCCAACGCCAGAACCACCGAAGCTCTCGGCATCTGAGTTGAAGATCTCATCCCACTTGC
>CAYTNT010000015.1:0-21819 GCA_964439235.1 uncultured Rhodoluna sp.
GGTCGATTGCTTGGTTGAAGAAGTCTTGGGCATCCTTTTGTGGGTAATAGGCGAGAGTCTGCAGGCCCCTTAGATAAAGTGCTTCGTTACTGTAGAAGGAATTTGTGTTCGCGCTGAAGAGTCGCATGCCCGCGAATCCGAACAACTGATCGTCGTCACCCTGCTGCCTGATGTCGAGAAGCAGTTGCTTCACCTCTGGAACCGTCAACTTGGCGTGTTTGGCGTATCCCTCGATCCAACCCATCAGTTTCTTCTCGAAGGCCGCCGCTTCGGTAGCCATGTTTTCGATGTTGAACGGGTCAGTCGAGGTGGGGCTGTCGAGGATAACTTTGCCTACATTCTGGGGATACGTGGACACGTAGGCCGCTGCAATCGTGGTGCCGTACGAGCTGCCCAAGAAGTTGAGCGGCTGGTCACCAGTGACTGTTTGCCGCATCAATTCGAGGTCTTCGACAACGTTCGCGGTAGACATTGTGTACCAGTGCGGGTTGTCGGCGACGCACTTTTCGATGTGTGCGTTTGAGAGTTCGATGCCGATCTGGAGTTCGGACTCGTTTGCCGGCGACATCTCTTCGGCCCAGTAGGTCACGTAGTCGGTTTCGTTGTCACACTTGATTTTGGAACCGTCCTCGAAACCCGACAGATTCACGCCACGAGGATCAAACCCGACGATATCGAAGTGCTTCATCACCTCAGTTGGGATTTCAATCCACTGCACCTCTTCAACGCCTGATTGGCCGGGTCCGCCGGGGTTGATGAACAGAGTGCCCATGCGCTCGCCCGTTGCGCGCATTCGGGTCATAGCGATTGCGTAGTTTGGCGCATCACTTGAAACGTCGTATCGAGCCGGGGCAAGCATCGTGGCGCAGTCGGTCTCACCGTTTTTGAAGAGGTCGGACTGTTGGTCTGTTGGCAACAGCCAGCTCGGGTCACAGCTTTGCCACTCGATGGTTTGTGCGCGGTACGCATCCATTTGCACTGGGCTTGCTGAGCTGCAGGCGGTCAACATGGCCGAGACAATGGCCAGCGATGCCAGCGTCGCTGACATGCGTTTGATCGAGGTGATTTTCAAGGCAACCCTCCAAGTTTTTGCCAACGAGATTGTTTGGATGAGCCTAACAACGGGCTCAGACATCGAAGCATTTGCGCGCAGAAATAACCCAGCAAACTCACAGCATCGAGCCAGCCAAATTGTCGCTGCCACGACTTAGCATTGAGTCATGGACATCCTGCCAATCATTCTTATCGTCGTAGCGCTCATCGTCGTCATCTACTTCTGGAGCACCTATAACAGCCTTGTGCGCCTCAACGTTCGCGTTAGCGAGGCCTGGAGCGACATCACTATTCAGCTCAAGCGTCGCGCCGACTTGATTCCTAACCTGATCGAGACTGTGAAGGCTTATGCGACCCATGAGCGCGAGGTATTCGAGCGTGTCACTGCAGCCCGTGCCGCAACTGTTTCGCCGCAGGTGCTTGAGCACCCGGCTCAGGCAGCCGCGGCTGAAGGTGAGTTCGCCGGCGCCCTGAAGAGCCTCTTTGCGGTCGCCGAGGCATACCCGCAACTGCAGGCAAACCAGAACTTCCTTGCGCTGCAGCAAGAGCTCACCGACACCGAAAACAAGGTCATGTCGGCTCGCCGCTTCTATAACGGTGGCGTCAGCGAATTGAACACCAAGCTAGAGCAGTTCCCGCAGAATGTGATTTTCAAGAACGGCAAGATCAAGGCCCGCGAGTTCTTCGAGGTCGAAGACCCAGCCGCGATTCAGGAACCGCCTCAGGTCAAGTTCTAACCCAACACCAAACACCTTCTAGGAACACAGATGTATTCGGCTATAGCGGCGAATAAGCGCAACACGGTAATCATCGTAGGGCTTTTCGTTGCTCTAATCGGCGGCCTCGCCTACTGGTGGGGCGTGGCCTCGGGCAACGGCTCTAGCGCGGTGATGATCATCGCGTTCGTTCTGGTTTATGCCCTGATTCAGTACTGGTTTGCCGCCAAGTTCGCTGTGGCGATGAGCGGTGCGGTGCAGATCCAGGCCAAAGACAACCCACGCCTCTGGCGAATCGTCGAGAACATTTCGATCAGTCAGGGCATGCCAATGCCAAAGGTCTACATCATCCAAGACCCAGCACCAAACGCGTTCGCGACGGGCCGCGACCCGAAGAACGCGGTTGTGGCGGCCACTACCGGTCTGCTGGCAATCATGGATGACCAAGAGCTAGAAGGCGTTATGGCCCACGAGATGGGTCACGTAAAAAACTACGACATCAGAGTCTCGACGATCGTGTTCGGTTTGGTTAGCGCTATCGGCATCCTGGCCGACTTTGCGATTCGCGCATCCTTCTTTGCTAGCCACGGCAGCAGAGACAACAAGGATTCAGGCGCGATTGGTCTGGTTTTGATTCTGATCGGAATCGTGGCCTCGATTGTTGCTTGGCTTATCGGCCCGCTGGTTTCAGCTGCGGTTTCACGTCAGCGCGAGTACCTAGCCGACGCAACCGCAGCCCAGATCACTCGATACCCAGAGGGCCTGGCTTCCGCACTTCGCAAGCTGGGTGAGTACGGTCGCCCGATGCGCAAGGCCCCGGCTTCGATGTCGCACATGTTTATCAACGACCCTGTGAAGCCCGGCCTCGTAGAGCGTATGTTTTCGACTCACCCACCGATTCCGAACCGCATCCAGCGACTTCGCGACATCGGCGGCAAGTTCTAGTCGCTCTTCGGCTCAGACTTTAGTGCTGCCTTGAGCGCTTGCGCGTAGTTGCCCTTGTCGGCAACCACCACCTGAGACAGCCCCTGCCATTTGGCCGCGTCTTTGAGCACCATGGCGACCGCCGTGGCCGAACTCTTCACCTTGGCCGCAGAAAGCCACGGTTCGTTCCAGCTGGCCAAAACCAGTAGTTCCTTGGCCTTGCGATCGCTCTTCAAGTCGAGACGGCCGATCAGCTCACCCTTGTGCAGCACCGGAAGTGTGTAGTAGCCGTAGATCCGTTTTGGCTCTGGCGTGTAAATCTCGATCTTGTAGTCGAAGCCATAGAGCGCCAGGGCTCGATCGCGGTTTCGAACCAGCTGGTCGAACGGGCTCAGAATCGTGGTGTGAGACGGTTTCGCAGCGAGTGCGGGTGCGGTCGAAACGTCATCCAAAGTGGCTCGCCAGTCGGAGTGAACAAACACCGGCTCGTTCCAGCCCGGAACCTCTACCTCAAACAGTTGGCCCTGTTCAACGAGTTCGAGCACGCGCGGGCGAATCACGCTCGGGTATTCGCTGTGCGAGCTCGCGGCATCCTTAAGGCTGCTGACGCCCTCGGCTCGAATTGCGCGAGCCAGAACCGTGCGCTCGAGTTCGTCGGCGTCGAAGTCGCTGTGTAGCGCATCCAGCGTCGGCTTGTCGAGAACATCTTCGGGCAGCGCATACCGGCGAGCGAAGTTTTGTCGGCCAGCGCAGGTGATTTCGCCCGCATCGAGCAGCACTTCCAGCGCCACCTTTACGGGCGACCAACCCCACCAATTGCCGGTGCGACGGTTTTGATCGTGTTCGATTTGATTCAGGGTCAGCGGGCCCTTTGATTTGAGTTCGCTCTTGAGCCAGGCGACCAGTTGCGATTGCTCAGCCATCAGCTCGCGATATCGCCTGTGCGCGCGATAGTTCGCCATTCGAAAGCGCCAGAGCGGCAAGTCGCTGGTTCTGATCCAGGATGCCTGGCGCACCCAGTACTCGTTGAGCGTTGCCTGCTGTTGCAGTTTCACGCCGGTTGAGTCGAGGGTGAAATCCGGTTCGGCAAGCGCATCCAACTGGGCTCTATCGAAGCGGCCGAGGCGCGAAAACACGGGCATGTAGTGTGCCCGCTCGAACACGTTGACCGAGTCGAGTTGCAGCACAGTGAGTTGATCGAGCACATCCAGTGGTGTGGTCTTGGCCGGAGTTTTGTGTGCCAGACCGAGCGCGTGCAGGTTTAGCGCGCGGGCCTGTTGCAGGCTCAATTGCTCAGCCATGACACCTCTTCTCAAACTAAACTCTTACTCTATGACTAACTCGCCCGTAACCGTGCCTTCGCTAGCCGACTTCAATGCCGCGCTCGACACCGTGCGCGCCGTGGCGATTGAGACCCCAGTTCTGCACAGCAACTACCTGAGCGGACAGGTCGGAGTCGATGTCTTCCTGAAGTGCGAAAACCTGCAGCGAACCGGCGCCTACAAGTTGCGCGGTGCCTACAACCGCATGAGCAAGTTGACCGCCGCCGAACGCCGCAAAGGTGTGGTTGCCGCCAGCGCTGGAAACCACGCTCAGGGTGTTGCTCTGGCCGCCAAGAAGCTGGGCATCAAGGCCACGATCTTCATGCCCGTTGGCGCATCCCTGCCGAAGTTTCAGGCGACTCAGAATTACGGCGCCAAGGTGGTTATGGAAGGCGCTGTATTTGCCGAAACCTTGAAGGCCGCCCAGGAGTATGCCGCCAAGAAGGGTGCAATCTTTATCTCGCCGTTCGATCACATCGATGTGGTGCTCGGCCAGGGAACCGTGGGTCTCGAGATTCTTGAGCAGGTGCCTGATGTTCAGAACATCCTGGTCGGGATCGGTGGCGGCGGCCTAGCGGCCGGTGTCGCGGTGGCGGCCAAACTAGAGGCCGCGCGCCAGGGTCGCAAGATCAAGGTGATCGGTGTTCAGAGCGAGAACTCGGCGGCGTATGTGGCATCCCTGAAGGCTGGAAAGCCGGTTTTGATTCAAACCAAGCCGACCATCGCCGACGGCATCTCGGTTGCCAAGCCAGGTGCCGTGCCGTTCGAACTGATTCGCAAGCACATCGACAAAGTTGTGACCGTTTCAGAAGTCGAGATCGTGAAGGCCATTGTGACCCTGCTCGAGCGTTCGAAGCAGGTCGTTGAACCTGCTGGCGCAGTAGGCGTTGCGGCTCTGATGGCCGGCAAATTCAAGCCAAAGGGAACCACCGTCGCGATTCTGAGCGGCGGAAACATTGACCCGCTGCTGTTGCAGAAGGTGATTGGAACGGGCCTCGAGGCATCCGAGCGCTACACGACGATTTCGGTGATGTTGCCAGACCGACCTGGTCAGCTAGTGAAGACCGCCGAGGCTGTAGCCCGCGCGCACGGAAACGTGGTCGAAGTGCTGCACACCCGTCACGGACGAGGTCTGGATGTGTCTGAGGTCGAACTTCGCCTAGCGGTTGAAACTACTGGGCACGAGCACAGGATGCGTGTTCTCAAAGAACTCAAGGATGCCGGGCTCAACCCGCGTCTCGAAAACGAGTAGTTTCGACCCGAGGTCAGCGCAAGCGCACTAAACGCCGCGACGTCGCCGCAGCTGGTGCGCCCTAGAACCCGCGCCTAGCCCTCGAAGTGGCGAACCGACAGAATCTCGACTTCCATCTCGCGACCATTCGGAGCGAAATAGGTGAGAGTGTCGCCAACCTTGTGGCCCATGATTGCCGAACCTAGCGGGCTGTCTGGCGAATAGACGTCAATCTCGGTGCCTTCGGCGATCTCGGCCGAACCGAGCAGAAACTCCATCTCGTTTCCGCGCAGGCTAATCTTCACGATCATGCCCTGGTGAACGGTGCCATCGGCGGCCGGAGCCTCGCCAACCTGAGCCTCGGCCAACAACTGCTCGAGTCGCACGATGCGAGCCTCGATCTTGCCCTGCTCCTCTTTGGCTGCGTGGTAGCCGCCGTTCTCTTTGAGGTCGCCCTCTTCGCGGGCTTCTTGAATCTTGCGAGCTATGTCTTTGCGGGCTACATCGAGCAAGTAAACCAGCTCAGCGCTGAGTCGATCGTGCGCTTCCTGGGTTAGCCAAGTGGCTTCGTGTTCTGAAGTCATAATCCTTAAAACTTACCAGCAGCGCCAGATTGAAGCACTTACTCCCAGCTCTGTGGTGTTCACGTTGAGGGTCTTCACACGCTTATCCCCGGGCCCAAAAGTCACTTCTCGGAAGCCCACAATCGCAAACTTCTCGTTCTGAACCTGAATCGCGCAGGTGGTGTTTCGGGCCGGCAGGTGGATTGGCTTGACTTCTACGGTGGCGTGTTGCGCATCCTCGATTATGAAACTCGCAACCTCAACCTCGGGCTTGTCTGCGTTGTAAGAGGCGACTGTCCAGGCCCACACCAAAAAGCCAATCAGCAGGACGACCAACATCGCAATCGTGCCATTTCGCTGGGCCTTGGTTGCTCGGGTTGGCTTGCGTCCGTAGCGCTTGGCAAGGATTTCGGCGTCTGAACTCACCCTTTAAGGCTACATACTTAAAGCATGCAAAATCTGCTCTCAGCCATTCTTGCCGCGACCCCAGCCCCTACCGAAACCACCGATCCGGCCGCTACCTTCTACAGCCCAGGTGTTCAGGGTTTCATCATGACTTTCATCGTGGTGGTGGCGGCAGTTGCACTGATTTTCGACATGGTTCGTCGTGTTCGCAAGGTTCGCTACCGTGCCGACATCACCGCCAAGCTGGATGCAGAGTCGGCAGAGCAGGCGGCGGATGCGCAGGCGGCGGATGCGAAGCCCGCAGCCACCAAGCCAGCCGCTACCGCAAAGCCAGCGTCAAGCGCGAAGCCGGCTGCCGCAAAGCCGAAGGTAAGCAGCACTCGCCCAAAGCCTGACCGCCCCGCGGCACCGCCAAAACCGAAGCGCGACTAAGCCGTCGGCGACTAACTCGCCCGCGACTAGCCGAACGACCCTGGCGCTGGCTGCAGGCAAATCAGCAGGATTCCCGCCCAGTGGCTCATGAAGGCCAGCACCGTGAAGGTGTGAAAGATCTCGTGAAAACCGAAGTGGCCGGGCCAAGGGTTCGGTTTCTTTAGCGCGTAGACGAGAGCGCCAAGCGTGTAGGCCAGACCGCCCGAGAGAATCAGGATCATCATCGGGGCGTTGGCATTCATGAAATCCACGACATAGGCCATCGCGCCCCAGCCCATTCCGACATAGATCGGCACATAAAGCCAACGTGGCGCTGAAATCCAGAACACCCTGAAGCCAATTCCGAGAAGGGCGGTGCCCCAAATGATCGACATCAGCACTATGGCTTTCTCTTGCGGCAGCGCCAGCCAGGTGATCGGCGTGTACGAGCCGGCAATCAGCAGAAAGATGTTTGCGTGATCGATGCGCTTGAGCACCTTTTTGGTGCGAGGCCGCCAGTTGAAGCGGTGGTACAGGGCAGAGTTGCCGAACAACAGCACCGAGCTAGCAAAGAAGATTGCAGCGGTGATTTTGGCAGGGACACCGTTAGCTAGCACAACCAGCACGATGCCGCCCGCAATCACGATTGGAAGAACTCCCGCGTGAATCCAACCTCGCCAGCTTGGGCGATCGTCTTTTGGCTCTCGGAATCCTTGCGTGATTGGCATACCCATGAGGCAAGACTAGCCCGAGTAGTAGCCTTGAAATTGTGCGCAACCTGATTTACCGCCTTTACGAGAGCAAGATCGAACGTGCCCTGCGCGCGGCCGACCTGCCCAAGCACATCGGCGTGATTGTCGATGGCAATCGACGCTGGGCAACCAAGCAGGGCGGCAAAGCCAAACAAGGGCACCTAGCCGGCGCGCAGAAGATTCCGCAGTTCCTCGAATGGTGTGATGAGCTCAGCATCAAGGTAGTGACGATCTACCTGCTCTCGACCGATAACCTCACCGGGCGCAGCGCATCCGAACTTGATGCCCTGCAGAAAATCATCGGGGGACTTGCCACCGAGTTGGCCGATCAGGGTCGCTATCGCATCCAGCTGGTGGGTGATCGCGAGGCGATTCCGGATCAGCTACTCGGAACCCTGGTCAAGGCGCAGTCACGAACCAAGAACATCGACGGCGTGCACGTAAACCTGGCCATCGCCTACGGTGGCCGCAAAGAAATTGCCGATGCCATGCGCTCGATAGTCAAGACACACGCCAAGGCAGGAAAGAGCTTGGATGCGCTCGCCGAAATCCTGACGCCCGAGCTAATTGCCGAGCACCTCTACACCAGCGGTCAGCCCGACCCCGACCTGCTCATCAGAACCTCGGGAGAGCAGCGTCTGAGCGGTTTCCTGCTCTGGCAGAGCGCCAACAGCGAGTTCTATGTCGCCGAAGCCCTGTGGCCTGACTTCAGGCGCGTCGACTTTTTGCGTGCGCTGCGCGACTTCCAATCGCGGCACCGTCGCTTCGGCAAATAACGCAATGTGAACAAACACGCGTTCGCGCGTGTCGTGCGAGTAATTGCAGCCAAGGCCGACTTACCTTTATCGCAAGCAAGGTATCTGTGCCAAGCAAAGCTAAAGACAGGGAGCGCCCGTGGCCCAAACCGCATCCTCGAAAACTGCGAAATCAACGCGAAAGGATGCCGGTTCGGCCAGTGCCAAACCCAAGCAGACGACACGCACCTACGTGATTGACACCTCGGTTCTGCTGAGCGACCCCAAGGCGATCTTCAAGTTCAAAGAGCAAGAAGTTGTGATTCCGATTGTGGTGATCAACGAGCTCGAAAAGAAGCGTAACGACCCTGAAATCGGCTATTTCGCCCGCCAGGCGCTGCGCCACCTAGATGACCTGCGCATCGAGCACGAGCGCCTCGATTTTCCGATCGAGGTCGGCGACGGCGGCATCCTGCGGGTTGAACTGAACCACATCGACCAGAGCAGCTTGCCGGTCGGGTTCCAACTTGGCGATAACGACAGTCGCATCCTGGCGGTTGCCTTCAATTTGGCTAGCGAGGGCCAAGACGTCACGGTGGTCTCGAAGGATCTGCCGATGCGCGTCAAGGCTGCCGCCCTGGGCATGAACGCCGATGAATACCGCAATGACAACGCGGTCGACAGCGGTTGGACCGGAATCGCCGAACTCGAGCTAACCGGCGACGAAATGGCCGACCTGTACGACACCGAAATCATCAAGCACAAGGCCGCAACCGGGATGCCGGTCAACACCGGCGTGATTCTCAGCTCTGAGCGAGGCAATGCGCTCGGTCGAGTTATGCCGGGCGGCAAGATTCGCATGGTCCGCGGCGATCGGGATGTGTTTGGCGTGCACGGGCGTTCGGCAGAGCAGCGGCTCGCAATCGACATCCTGCTGGATTCTGACATCGGAATCGTCTCGCTCGGTGGCAAGGCTGGAACCGGCAAGTCGGCGCTCGCGCTTTGCGCTGGACTCGAGGCGGTTCTCGAGCGTCGTCAGCACAAGAAGATCATCGTTTTCCGCCCGATTTACGCGGTGGGTGGGCAAGAGCTCGGCTACCTGCCGGGCAGCGAGAACGAGAAGATGAACCCGTGGGGTCAGGCCGTGTTCGACACCCTCGGCCCACTGGTTTCGAAAGAGGTCATCGAGCACATCGTCGACCGAGGTCTGATTGAGATTCTGCCGTTGACCCACATCCGTGGTCGTTCGCTGCACGATGCATTCGTGATCGTAGACGAGGCCCAGTCGCTCGAGCGCAACGTGCTGCTGACCGTGCTTTCACGCATCGGACAAAATGCTCGCGTCGTGCTCACCCACGACGTTGCCCAGCGCGATAACTTGCGGGTTGGTCGCCACGACGGTGTCGCCGCAGTGATCGAAGCACTCAAGAACCACGACATCTTCGCGCACGTAACCCTTACCCGCAGCGAGCGCTCGCAGATTGCGGCCCTGGTCACGGACCTGCTAGACAGTTAGCCAAGGAGGTCGAGCAACAAGGTCGACCAGAACAGGATGCGTCACATGGAAACCAACGGAATCTCGCTTCCTCCTGCGATCGAGCAGCTGATGCGCGACTACTTCGAGGTAATGCACCACCAGGACATGGAGCTCTTCGACAAGGTGTTCCACAAAGCATGCTGCCTCTATGGCGTGCCTGACGGTCAGCTCTCGTTGCGCCCCTACGACGTCTATCGAGCGGCCGTTGCCTCACGCCAGTCGCCGGCCGTGCTTGGCAACCCGCGCCGCGACGAGATTCTCGACTTCGACATGCTCGGCGAGACCCTTGCCTGGGTGAAGCCGCAACTGCAGATGTTCGGCGGAATCATGCAGGACTACCTCAACTTGGTCTACCTCGACGGACAGTGGTGGATCATGGCGAAGATGTGGGAGAAGGTTGGGGAGTACTAATCCCGGCTGTGCATAACTAGCGACCGGCGTGGGCGAGCAGCGCTAACTTGGGCGCGCGATTGAACCAATCGAATGGATGCGTGACTGGCCAGCGCTCTTGGGTGTGCTCTACCTGCTCGCTGTTGCTGCTCCGCTCACGATAATCGACCTCCGCGAGCGTCGACTGCCAAACAAGTATGTGGTGCCAGCGTTTGCGGTGGCCTTGGTTGGCCAAGTCGCGGCCAGTGCGCTCGGCGCATCCTTGATTCGGCTACCGGTTGCTTTAGGGCTGGCGATTGTGCTGCTGGCGCTCGGAATCGCAGCGAATCTCAAGTTCGATTTCGGTATGGGCGACGTCAAACTAATCTCAGCGATGGCTCTCAGCTTGGGCTGGTTTGACCCGCTCCTGCCGCTGCTTGCGCTGTTTTTGGCATCGGTGGCAGCAAGTGCATGGGTTGGAGCGCGAGTTGTCTTCGCCGGCGCATCCCTCAAGGGTTCGATCGCTCTGGGGCCGTACCTTTTGCTGGGGTTCGCTGCCAGCTCGACCTTGATTATCTTGAGGTGACGCGCAGGTGCTTTAGCGCCTTCGGAATCAACTCGATGCTCGAAATCGCAATCATTAGACCAGCGACCACCAGAAGAACAAAGCTGGTCTGACGCTCGAGAGCAAGCAGGTCGCGGTTGATCCAAATCAACACTGTGCCCGCAGCTTCAGCTAGCGCGCTAATCGCAATCAGTAGCCAAATCCTGGCCTGGCTGAAGTTAGCTGCAAGAGCGACCGCTGCGATCGTGAGGCCTTCTGGAATGTTGTGCAATCCGATTGCCGCCGAGGTAAACAGGGCCGAGTTGGCGTCGACCTGAGCTGCAGAGACTGTGGCAGCGCCTTCGGGCAGGTTATGCAGAATCAGCGCAACCGCGACAATCAAGGCAGAACTAGCCTCGGGTCGCAACTGTGAACTCTTGAACGCCTTGGCGACCAGCTCGATGGATGCGACAACCGCGAAACCGATGCCCAGACCCAGCGCGACCTGACCAAGGTTGAAGCCCAGCTCGAACGAGCTTGGGATCAACTGGAACAGGCTCACTGACACCATCGCAACAGCCGCAATCAAGAGATTGGCTGCCCTGAATCTAGGGTTCTGAGCCCTCGGCAGATACATCAGCAGCCCACCAACGAGCGTTAACCCCGAGGCGATTAGCGAAGCCGCGAGTATCCAATCGCCGGTTAGCACGGGTTCTCTAGGCTCGGGACATCGTAGCGGTTGTAACGGTTAGAGGCCCGGGCTGGTCATCGACAGTACGTCGAGCGCCTTGTCGAGCTGCTCCATGGTGAGCTTCTCGCCGTCGACGTAGCCGAGGTCGATGGTTGCCTGACGAACCGTGATTCCCTGAGCAACCGAGTGCTTTGCAATCTTGGCAGCGGCCTCGTAGCCGATGTACTTGTTGAGTGGGGTAACAATCGACGGGCTTGACTCGGCAAGTGCGCGAGCGCGTTCCTCGTTTGCCTCAAGGCCCTTTACGGTCTTGTCGGCGAGCAGTCGCATCGAGTTTGAGAGCAGACGAATCGACTCGAGCAGCGCATTGCCCATGACTGGGATAGCCACGTTCAGTTCGAAGTTTCCGGTGGCACCAGCCCAAGCGGTGGTGGCGTCGTTACCGATGACTCGGGCGCAAACCATCATGACGGCCTCAGGAATTACCGGGTTCACCTTGCCAGGCATGATCGAAGAACCTGGCTGCAGGTCGGGGATGTGCAGCTCGGCAAGACCCGCGTTCGGACCCGAACCCATCCAGCGCAGGTCGTTGTTGATCTTGGTCAGCGATACGGCTAGCACACGCAATGCACCCGATGCCTCAACGAGGGCATCACGGGCACCCTGAGCCTCGAAGTGGTTGCGTGCCTCGGTGATTGGCAGGCCGGTTTCTTCGGCAAGCAGGCGGATTACCTCTTGCGGGAATCCCTTTGGGGTGTTGATGCCAGTGCCGACCGCGGTTCCGCCGAGTGGAACCTCTGCGGTGCGGCCGATGGTCGACTGAACTCGCTCGATGCCGTAACGAATCTGCGCAGCGTAACCACCGAACTCTTGACCCAGGGTGACCGGGGTCGCATCCATCAGGTGGGTTCGACCGGCCTTTACAACCGACTTCCAGAGTTCGGCCTTCTCTTCAAGCGACTTGGCTAGGTAGTCGAGCGAAGGGAGCAGGTCGTGAATCAGAGCCGAGGTCACCGCTACGTGCACCGAAGTTGGAAACACGTCGTTTGACGACTGGGATGCGTTCACGTGGTCGTTTGGGTGCACGTTGTCGCCGAGGTTGCGGGTTGCGAGGGTCGCGAGCACCTCGTTCATGTTCATGTTTGACGAGGTTCCCGAACCGGTCTGGAAAATGTCGACCGGGAACTCGCCGTCGTGCTTGCCAGCGATTACCTCGTCGGCGGCCTGTGCGATGGCCTTGGCAACTTCATCCTTTAGAACACCGAGCTTGGCGTTTGCCAGTGCGGCAGACTTCTTGATCTGGGCCAGAGCGGCGATGTGCGCGCGCTCGAGCGTGGTGCCCGAGATCGGAAAGTTCTCGACAGCGCGTTGGGTCTGCGCGCGGTACAGGGCGTTGGCCGGAACCTTTACTTCGCCCATGGTGTCGTGTTCGATGCGGTATTCCACGATGAATGCCTTTCGGTTTTTGCGCATGGCAGCGCTGGTTTGGTTTTCGGTTAGTCGAGTTCGCCGATGGTCACAATTGGATGGATTTCACCAAGTGCAAGCTTGTAATTCGCGCCAACCACACCCAATTTACCTGCCTTTACGGCATCGGCGATGGTGTCTGACTTGGTCAGCATTTCGTTGATGGTGTCGTGCACGTGCCACTCGGTGATCTGGTCGATTTCGAGCCTTCCGGCTGCGTTTGCCTGAAGCACGGTTGGCTTAATCTGGTCGACCAGGTGGTGAATGAACCTGCCGCTGGCAGGCAACGTGCCGGCGATGTCATCCATGGTCGCTTGAATCGCCCCGCAGTCATCGTGTCCCAACACCAAAATCAGCGGAACGCCCAGCACCTCGACGCTGTATTCGAGCGAGCCGAGAATCGTTTCGCCAATTACCTGACCCGCATTACGCACCACGAATAGGTCGCCCAGACCGAGGTCGAAGATGATTTCGGCCGAGAGTCGACTATCGGCACACCCGAAGAGCGCGGCAAACGGCTTTTGCTTTTCAGCGAGCTTGGTTCGCAGATCAACATCCTGGCGAGGATGCGCCGGCGCGCCCTCAACAAAGCGGTGGTTTCCTGCTAGCAGTGCCTGCCATGCGGCTGCTGGTGTTTGCGGGCGGGCGAGGGTGTTAGGCACCGGGGTAGTCCTCGAGCACGACCGAGGCGATCAGGTCGAAATCGGCCTCTGACTCGGCACCGAAAAGCAGCAGGGCGTCGCCCTCAGCGGTTTCGAGGTTTTCGCGGTAGATGCGAACAACGTCTCGCATGCGCGGTGGGTTCTTGGGTTCAGAAACGGTGTATTGCCACCAGTCTGAGTCGATGCGTTCGACGTTGGGGGCCGCACCATCACCGAGTTGTGTGAACAGCCAGGTTGCGTCGATGTCCCAGGCCTGAGTCATTCCAACGAACTGGTTGTCGGGGCCGATGAAATAGATGGTCCAGTTGGCGGTTGTCGAAGTGGTGTCTGGGGTCCAGGTTGCGTTGCTAACCCACCAGCCTTCGGGCAGAGTCGGTGCCACCAAGTCGTAATCGGTGGATGCTTCAACCTGTTTGGCGATCTTGATGTGATCGACACGCTCGATGCGGTTCGATTCGTCTCGAGGCAGAGCAATCACCATGACCGCAACTAGGGCGAAACTTGCAAGCAGCGACCAACCTAGATTGCGCACCGTCTGTTGGGCGCGGCGCTTGGCTGCTGCGTCACTCATCTGGGGTTACTGGGCCTTCTTCTCGGCGAGAGCGTCATCTAGGCGCTTGCGAGCGCCCGAAAGCCATTCCTCGCAGCGCTTCGCAAGAGCTTCGCCGCGTTCCCAAAGGTTCATCGACTCTTCAAGGGTGACAGCCCCGGCCTCGAGTGCCGAAACCACCTTGCCGAGTTCGTCGCGCGCCTGCTCGTAGCTCATCGACTTGATGTCGTCGTTGGCCTTGCTTTTTTCTGCGCTCATGATGTCTCCAGTTTAATCGTTGGCGGTAGATCGGTTCTGCCGTGCGGGTGGGGGTTAGTCGCTGGTTGCCTCTAGATCGCCCTTGGCAAGGCGAATTCGAAGCTTGGTGCCTGTTTTGACCTTGCTCGCATCTTGAAGAACGTGGCCTTCGGCGTCTCTAACGACCGAATAACCTCGGTCGAGCGTCTTTTGCGGGGACATTGAAACCACTAGGTTCTTGAGGTTTGTGACCTTCAACTCTTGCAGGTGGATGAAGTTTGCGATTAGTTCTCGGTTTCGAGCAATTCCGCGGTCGAGCTCGGCCTGGTGATTCTCGATGAATTGGTATGGGTTCGCCAATACTGGTCGTGAGCGCAGTGCGGCGATTTGATCCTTCGAAGTGGATACGAACTGCGACAGCCTGTTGAACAGTTGACCGAGCATGCGGTCGATGTTTGCGCGCTCTTCGACTACGTCTGGCACAACCTTCTTGGCGGCATCGGTGGGCGTGGATGCGCGCAGGTCGGCAACCTCGTCAAGCACCGGGCGGTCGGCCTCGTGGCCGATGGCCGAGATGATTGGGGTTTTGGCTGCCGCGGCAGCGCGCACCAGAGCCTCGTCGCTGAAAACTACTAGGTCGAGGAAAGAACCTCCGCCGCGAGCGATGATGATGACGTCTACTTCTGGGTCGGAATCGAGTTCTTTGATGGCCGCGATGATCTCTGGCGCGGCGCGGTCGCCCTGAACCAGTGTGTTGATGATTCGGAACTGAGCTTCGGGCCAGCGAAGGCGGGTGTTCTCGAGAACATCCTTCTCGGCATCTGATTTAGCGCCGGTGATCAAGCCAATCTTGTTCGGCAGAAAAGGAATCGGCTGTTTGCGCTCTGGCGAAGTTAGCCCTTCGGCGATGAGTTGCTGGCGCAGACGTTCGATTCGCTCGAGAAGTTCACCCAAACCGACCTTGCGCATCTCGAGCACCTGCATGGTTAGCTTGCCGTTTTTGCCCCAGAAAGCGGGCTTGATGAGCGCTAGAACGCGGTCGCCCTGCTTCAAATCGCGAGGAATCTGCGCCAGGTTCCAAGAGTGAATCTCTACAGAGTTTTCGATCTGAAGGTCGCGCAGAGCACCAAACATGTTGGTCGGATTGAACTTGATCTGCGAGATTTCGCCTTCGATCCAAAGGTAGCCGAGGCGGTCAATCCAGTCTTTGAGAGTGCTCGCCAAACGCGAGACCGGCCAAGGGGTTTGCTCAGACGAAACCCTCGAGGCCGAGGCGGCATCGACTGTGAGTTCGTCTTCCATGGTTTTCGCAATCTGTTTGGGTTCAAGCCCGACTTATCATTGTCTGGTGACTGCCAATAAGGATACCGCCGTGGTCGGACAACAATCGGGCGAAACTGCCAACCGCAAGCGCGTGCTGCTCGCTTCTCCGCGAGGCTACTGCGCTGGAGTAGACCGCGCCGTGATTGCTGTCGAGAAGGCCCTAGACCACCACGGTGCTCCGGTTTACGTGCGCAAAGAAATCGTGCACAACAAGCACGTCGTTTCTTCGCTCCAGAAGCGTGGCGCAATCTTTGTAAACGAGGTGGATGAAGTTCCGGCTGGTTCGGTTCTGGTCTTCTCAGCGCACGGTGTCTCGCCAGCAGTTGTGGCGGCAGCCGCATCCCGCGATTTGAACACTATTGATGCCACCTGCCCGCTGGTCACGAAGGTTCACCGCGAAGTGCAGCGCTTTGCAAAAGAGGATTACGACATCCTGCTGATTGGTCACGAAGGCCACGAAGAGGTCGAGGGAACCGCTGGCGAGGCGCCAGATCACGTTCAGCTCGTTGACGGCCCAGAAGACATTGAAAACATCAAGGTTCGCGACCCGAACAAGGTGGTTTGGCTTTCGCAGACCACCCTCTCGGTCGATGAAACCATGGAGACGGTGAATGCCCTTCGTCGCAAGTTGCCGACTCTGCAGAGCCCACCGTCAGACGACATCTGTTATGCCACTCAGAACCGTCAGGTTGCCATCAAGAAGGTTGGCGCTGAGAGCGATCTAGTGATTGTGGTCGGTTCGGCTAACTCATCCAACACCGTTCGCCTCGTCGAGGTGGCCTTGCAGGCCGGTGCCAAAGCTGCCTACCGTGTCGACTTCGCATCAGAGATACAGGATGCCTGGTTCGAAGGCGTCGAGACCGTCGGAGTTTCGTCTGGCGCATCCGTGCCTGAAGAACTGGTCGATGAGGTGCTCGACTACCTTTCGTGCCGCGGATACGGCGACGTAGACGTGATCACCACGGCTGAAGAGGATGTTCAGTTCTCGTTGCCGGCAGAGCTGCGCAAGACCATGAAGGCAGCCGGCGAAGACACCTCGAACAAGTCAAAGCGCAGCTAGCGCTGGCGCAGCGCTGGGTATTCTGCGAGGTGCTAGCCAGCGAGTTAGTTGCCAGCTCCGAAGTCGGTTTCTTTTACCAATCTGCCTTCGCGATCAAAGGTGCGCCAGACACCAATTTGAACGTCAGCGTTGAATGAACCGCTGCGCATGAGCGAACCGTCTTTTCGATAGAACTCCCATGGGCCATTCATGCGCCCGGCAGCGTCGTATTCGCCCTTAAAACGCGGAAGCCCGTTCTCGTAGAACGGGCTTGGCGTAGACATAGGTCTGAGTTCAGAGGCGCTTAGAGCGACATCGACTTTCCGGCTGAACCGAGCTGGTTTGCTGCTTCGACAACTCGTGCAGCCATGCCGGCCTCACCGATTTTGCCCCAGGCGCGTGGGTCGTATGCCTTCTTGTTGCCGACCTCGCCGTCAACCTTGAGCACGCCGTCGTAGTTGGTGAACATGTGAGCGGCGATTGGGCGGGTGAACGCATACTGCAGGTCGGTGTCGATGTTCATCTTGATGACACCGTGACGAACTGCCTCGGCAATCTCAGCGTCGGTCGAACCCGAACCACCGTGGAACACGAGGTCGAACGGCTTGTCCTTGCCGTACTTTGCGCCGACAGCAGCCTGGATTTCGCCAAGCAGCTCTGGCTTGAGCACAACGTTGCCCGGCTTGTAAACGCCATGGACGTTTCCGAAGGTTAGTGCGACCATGTAGCGGCCGTTCTCGCCCAGGCCAAGAGCCTCGGCGGTCATCAGGCCGTCTTCAGGGGTGGTGTAGAGGTGCTCGCCGTGGCCGCCCTCAACGCCATCCTCTTCGCCACCGACAACGCCGACCTCGATCTCGAGCACGGCACCGATGCTGTTGGTCAGCGCAAGCATTTCTTTAGCGATCTGAAGGTTCTCGGCCATTGGAACAGCCGACCCGTCCCACATGTGTGAGTTGAATAGTGGGTCCTGGCCGTTGCGCACGCGCTCCTTCGAAATCTCGATGAGTGGGCGAACAAAGCCGTCAAGCTGGTGCTTGGCGCAGTGGTCGGTGTGCAGGGCAACGGTGATTCCGTAGTTCTTCGCGACCTCGCGGGCGAATGCTGCCATTGCTGCGGCACCCGAGGCCATGTTCTTGATGGTCGGGCCTGACCAGTAGTCGCCACCGCCGGTGGTCACCTGGATGATGCCGTCCGAGCCAGCCTCTGCCAGACCTGCGAGAGCCGCGTTGAGGGTCTGTGAGCTCGATACGTTGATGGCCGGATAAGCGAAGCCGCCGTTCTTTGCGCGGTCGAGCATTTCGAGGTACTGGTCTGGTGATGCTACTGGCATAGCAGTGCTCCTTGTTTTGACTTTTGGGGTTTGCGAAGAACGTCGTTGGCCTCCTGTATAGGTTAGCGAATAACTGGCGGGCAGCCCGATAGCCTTGCCTCATGCTGCACAACGCTAACCAGCCAACCGTCGACATTTTTGCCGCCACAATCGCGGCCGCTGCGGCGAGTTTTCCGCTGGTTGGGAGGGGCAACAAGTTCGCGGTCGACATGGCGGCGGTGGATGCGATGCGGCAAATGCTGATTGGTGCCGATTTCGGCGGGGTAGTTGTGATCGGCGAGGGCGAGAAGGACTCGGCCCCGATGCTGTTCAACGGCGAGGTAATCGGTCAGGGGCAACCCATCGAGTGGGACATAGCGGTTGACCCGATCGACGGCACCGCGCTCGCCGCGGCCGGAATCGAAGGAGCCGTTGCCGTGATGGCTGCTAGCCGTCGCGGAACCATGCTCGACTGCAGCGAAGTGTTCTACATGAAGAAGCTGATCACCGGACCGGCGGGCCACGGGGTGGTCGACATCGACCGGTCAGTGGCGGCGAATGTCGCATCCCTGGCAGCTGAATTGGGCAAGGATGCGTCTGAGCTGCGAGTGGCCGTGATCGACAAGCCCCGAAACGAGGATGTGATTGCGCAGGTGCAGGCTGCCGGCGCGCAGTGGGTTCAGTTTGCCGAGGGTGATGTGGCCATGGGAGTTGCCGCCGCGACCGAGGATTCAGGCATCGACATGCTGCTCGGTGTCGGTGGTGCGCCAGAGGGTGTTGCGACGGCCTGTGCCGTTCGTGTGCTGGGTGGGTTCATGCAGGCGCGGCTGGCCCCGCAAGATGTCGATCAGATTGAGCGCGCGATGGCGGCGGGATACGACCTGGAGCGCAAGTTTGAGGTCGAAGAACTGGTTGGCGGCGAGGATCTCGTGTTTGTGCTGACCGGAATCACCGATGGGTTGCTAACTCGCGGAATCCGCGCCGAGGGCGACGGGCTGGTGCTTCAAACGCTCGTGCTGGATAGCGAGCTGGGTGAGCCGCATGTGCTCGAGGTTGAGGTAGCGCGGCCTTAGGCGCTGGGCCTTAAAAATTAGGCCTTAGAAATTAGGCCTTGGCTGGCTCTTCGAGCTTGACCGAGCGGTCTGGGTCGTTGTTGATGAACGAGTCAGGCAGGTGGTCGACGTCGGTTAGGCCCGAGGTTGGCTGGGTAACAGCCACGGCACCCCACTGAACCGCGGTGCGAACACCAACCGGAACATTGAAGCCAACGCCGTAATCCTCATCGCCTGGCGCGATTGGGTTGCGAACGACAGCTGATAGGAAGCCGGCGAGGGTTGCGTCACCGGCACCAACGGTGTTGATTACCTTGACCGGTGCGGTGCGGGCAGCCCAGGCGTGGTTCTTGGTCACTGCGATCATGCCGTCAGCGCCCAGCGATGCCAATACGCACTCGACGCCGTGAGCGCAGAGTTCGCGAGCGGCATCGATGACGTCTCCGATGGTGTTGAGCGTGCGACCGACAGCCGAGGCCAGCTCTTCGGCATTTGGCTTCATGATCGCGGCGGCACCCTGCTTTGCCCAATACTGCAGCGGCTCGCCCGAGGTGTCGAGGGCGACGCGCACGCCGAGCGCATCCATCTTGTCGAATAGAGGCTGCAGGTCAACATAGTTGCCCGAACCCTTGTAAACCGGCAGCGCCCCAGCAACTACCAGCCACTTGGCGTCGTTTGCCTTGACGGTCTGCTCGGTTAGGTCGATGACTGCGTTCCAGTCTTCTTCGCTCAGTGGGCGAGGTGACTCGTTGATCTTGGTGGTTGGGCCGTTGTGCTCGACGACGGTGGTTGAAACGCGCAGGGTTCCGTCGATCCAGAGTGGCAGCAGCATTCCTGCCGAACCGGTGCGCTCGAGAACGTTCTGGTCTGCGTTGCCGATCGGCACAACGCCTGGGGCCTCGATGCCAACCAGGTGAAGACCGCGGGATACGTTGATGCCCTTGCCGGCTAGCTCTTCGCCAACGCCGTCTGCTCGGTTTACGCCACCTTCGACGAGGTTGCTAACAAAGTAGGTGCGGTCAAGGGTTGGGGCCGGAGTCAAGGTGACAATTGGCGAGCCAGTGTTCATGCCAGACATTTGAAAGGGTTCTCCTGCGGATTGGACAACGGGATAGGTTTCGTCAGATAGTGCGAACCTCGTTGTCGCGCGCTCTGAATGAGTATACCCATTCAGGTACCTGTCAACGAGGTCTAGGCGAGCGGTTTCAGGGCGAGTTTGTTTGCTGCCAAAAGGTCGTTCAGAGTCTCGGTTCCGGCTCGTTTTGCGGCATGCAGCATGATTCGCGCGCAGGCATCGGCGTCGGCCAACGCGTCGTGGTGATCGAACTCCTCGTGGCCGATCGCGTAGGCCACCGAACTCAGGCGATAACTCTCGAGATTGTAGGTTTTGCGGGCCACCAGCAGCGAGCAGGCATACTGCAGGCTGGGCAGGTCAAATTCGATGAGGGATGCCGTTGCGCGCACCACGCCCATGTCGAACGGAGCGTTGTGCGCCACCAGCACATCGTTGCCGATGAAGTCAAACATCAGCGGAAAAACCTCTGCCGTAGTCGGCGAATCGATTACGTCGCTCGGGCGTATCCCGTGCACCTGGATATTGCCGGCGTGGAACCAGTTGTTTGGGTAGGGCGGCTGCATGTAACTCGCCCAAGAGTCGACAATCTTGCCGTCAACCACCTTGACCAGGCCGACCGCGCATGGGCTGGCCGATGACCCGTTTGCGGTCTCGAAGTCGATAGCGGTGAAGTTCAGCGACACGAGGCAAGTCTGGCACAGCCTTGCGACAACTAAACTTGACCCTCGTGGCTCTAACTATCGGAATCGTGGGACTGCCAAACGTCGGCAAGTCAACCCTCTTCAACGCACTCACCAAGAACAACGTGCTGGCGGCTAACTACCCGTTCGCGACAATCGAGCCAAACGTGGGCGTGGTGAACCTGCCAGATGAGCGACTCAATAAGCTCGCAGAGATTTTCGGCAGCGAACGCATCCTGCCGGCCCCGGTTTCGTTCGTTGACATCGCCGGCATCGTTCGCGGCGCATCGGTGGGTGAGGGGCTCGGCAACAAGTTCCTGGCAAACATTCGTGAGGCCGACGCCATCGCCCAGGTGGTGCGCGGCTTCACCGACGGCGACGTCGTTCACGTTGACGGCAAGGTGGATGCGGCCAGCGACATCGAGACCATCAACACCGAGCTGATCCTCGCCGACCTCGAGACCCTCGATAAGGCGCGTCCTCGCGTTGAGAAAGAGGTCAAGGGCAAGAAGGCCGAGCCGATCGTGCTCGACACCATCGACGAGGCCAAGTCCTGGCTAGACGCGGGCAAGCCGCTGTCGGCATCCTCGATTGATTTGGGGCCGATCAAGGAGCTCGGGCTGCTGACCGCAAAGCCGATTCTGTATGTCTTCAACGTTGACGAGGGCGTGCTGACCGACGCTGGCAAGAAGAAGGCGCTCGCCGACTTGGTGGCTCCGGCCGAGGCAGTGTTCTTGGATGCCAAGGTTGAGTCAGAGCTGATCGACCTTTCGGCCGACGAGGCTGCCGAGTTGCTGGCTTCGCTGGGGCAGGATGAGTCTGGGCTCGACCAGCTTGCACGCATCGGCTTCGCGACCCTGGGTTTGCAGACCTACCTCACTGCCGGCCCGAAAGAGGCTCGCGCCTGGACCATTCGCAAGGGCTGGAAGGCTCCGCAGGCTGCTGGTGTGATTCACACCGATTTCGAGCGCGGCTTCATCAAGGCCGAAATCGTGTCATTCGCCGACCTGATTGCAGCCGGATCGATGGCCGACGCCAAGGCAGCGGGCAAGGTGCGCATGGAGGGCAAGGATTACGTCATGCAGGATGGCGACGTCGTGGAGTTCAGGTTCAACGTTTAGTTTGTAACCATGAGCTCTCGACCAACTGCGCGCGAAATCGCTGTTGGAGCGA
>CAYTNT010000016.1:0-20717 GCA_964439235.1 uncultured Rhodoluna sp.
GCGCTCAGGGCACCTTCGACGAGGTGTCCTCGCTCATCGAGCAGCAGGGCTTCGTCGGCTCCGTGCAGTTGAGCCTTGCGTCGCAACTGCATCCCCAAAGATAGGTCGGGGCCTTTCACGGTGGGGTTGACTCGCGGATCCACGGCATCCAAAACCCACAGCGAGAGTTCTCGGGTTTGCTCGGGTGCCTCGCGCATCCTGAAAAACAGTGGGTGTTCCTCACCAAAGTGGTATTCGAGCCTAGGAAACCAGCGTCCCGAGCTAGGAATCAGGGCCAGGCAGGCCGCAAAAAAAGCATCGAACGGCAGGTCGTCTCGGCTTTTGATGACGCCCTGAGCGAGGCAACCGGCGATGAACCTCTCGAAATGGCGCTCGAGACTGCGGATTTTTCCGTCTTCGACCAGCCACGAATCGGCAACTGCGAGGGTTACGTCGACGTGATCGGCAATCGGGTGAAGAGCCCCTTGGCGAAACTGCCAGAACTGACCAAAGCCCATGCTCACCACCCTTGCCTGACCGTCAACGGACTGCGTCTAATCTATAGAGTATGCGACTTTACGCGTCCGTACTGAACGGCTGGGTGCACCCGGCGGACGCATACCTGCAACTTCATTCCGGCCACGAAAATGCCTTCTGGATTGACCGCGAAAACCACCCCGATTCGAGGTTTTCGGTTATCGGCAGCTCGGCCGCAACCGATTGGGTTTCGCCCGACGAAATCGCCGACTGGGTCAAGGCAAAGTTACGCGACTTCGGTGATCTGCAGGCCGCCGACGAGGCCGCGCAGAACCTGCCATTCGACTGGCGGCCCGGCCTAGTTGGAGTACACACTTACGAGGGTGACGGGGCGTTCCTTCAGGTAGATCGAGCACTGGTCTTCGACCACGACAAAAGGCGACTCTACTTTTTGGGTGCGTTCGATTCAGAACTCGGGTTCGAGCAGTGGCACCACGCCGCATTGCTGCGATTGGCCTTGGTCGGCGGCGAGAGCGCCCGATTCAAGCAGCGGGCTGCCGCCCAAGAGGCAAAACTGGCCAACACTCTGACGGCCTCGAGTCTGCGTCACAACCCTCAGAGTTACCTGAACTTGATTGAACGCGCACAGGCGGCAATCGCATCCGGCGAGGTTTACCAGCTCTGTCTGACCAACCGACTGTTCGCCGAGTCGGACGTCGACCCGCTCTATGCGTTCCTGAAGTTGCGCGAGGCTAACCCGGCCCCCTATTCGACCTACCTGTCTCTTTCGTCGCGAACCGGCGAAAACTTCGCTCTGGTTTGCAGTTCACCCGAGCGGTTCATCGAGGTGCAACAGAACCGTCGACTAGTCACCAAACCAATCAAGGGAACCCGCCCGAGAATTCGAGACGAACACGGCAACATCATTGAAGCCGAGGATGCCGCAATTGCGGCCGAGCTCGCTCAAAATCAGAAGGAGCGCGCCGAAAACCTGATGATCGTCGACCTTATGCGAAACGATTTCTTGAAGGTTTGCGCCGAGGACACGGTGACCGTCAGCAAGCTGTTTGCGGTCGAGTCGTACGCGACGGTTCACCAGCTGGTTAGCACGGTCGAAGGTCTCCTGCTTGATGATTTTGCGGCGGTTGATGCGGTGTTGGCTTGTTTTCCGGGTGGTTCGATGACCGGAGCCCCAAAGTCGCGCGCCATGGAGCTCATCGAGCAGCTCGAGGATTGCGAACGCGGGGTTTACTCGGGTGTGGTGGGCTGGTATTCGGCATCCGGTCAAGCAGACTTCGCGATGGTAATTCGCAGCGCGGTCTTCGAGGCAAACCGAGTAACCGTTGGCATCGGGGGAGGCATCACAATCGACAGTGAACCGGATGCCGAACTCGAAGAAACGAGACTCAAGGCCAAGGCACTGCTGAATGCACTCAACCTTGCCGACCCATGGGTTTGAGCCAGTAAATCAGGGCAATCGGGTAACCTTGGAAGAATGACCGAGGAAAACTCCTACGACATTCGAGCGATTCAAGACAAGTGGCTCCCGATCTGGGACGAACTGCGCCCATTCGCATCCGGCAACCCAGACGACAAGCGCCCGAAAAAGTATGTCCTAGACATGTTTCCTTACCCATCCGGCGACCTGCACATGGGGCACGCCGAGGCATACGCGCTCGGTGACGTAATCGCCCGCTACTGGGTTCAAAAAGGTTTCAACGTCATGCACCCAATCGGGTGGGACTCATTCGGATTGCCAGCCGAGAATGCCGCAATCAAGCGCGGACTCGACCCAAAGGGCTGGACCTACGACAACATCGCGCAGCAGCGCGCATCGATGCGGCGCTACGCATGCTCTTTCGACTGGGATCGCGTTCTGGTCACCAGCGACCCGATTTACTACCGCTGGAACCAGTGGCTGTTCCTGCAGTTCTACAAAAACGGCCTCGCTTACCGCAAAAACTCGAATGTGAACTGGTGCCCGAGCTGCCAGACGGTATTGGCAAACGAGCAGGTGGTTCAGGGCCTATGTGAGCGTTGCGACAGCCTGGTCACCAAGAAGGCTCTAACCCAGTGGTACTTCAAGGTCACCGATTACGCCGACAGGCTGCTGGATGACCTTGACGGCCTCGAAGGCAACTGGCCTAGCAAGGTCTTGCAGATGCAGCGCAACTGGATTGGCAGATCCCACGGCGCCGACGTGCTGTTCGAAATCGAGGGTCGAAGCGAGCCGATCTCGGTGTTCACCACCAGACCGGACACCCTCTACGGCGCAACCTTCATGGTCGTCGCGGCCGACAGCGCCTTGGCGAGTGAGCTCGCCAGCAAGGCCGATGCAGCCACCAAGCAGGCGTTTGACGCATACCTCGAGAAGGTCAAGCAGTCGAACGACATCGAGCGACTAGCGACGGACCGCGAAAAGACGGGTGTCTTCCTGGGTGCATACGCGACCAATCCACTGAATGGCGAGCGTCTGCCGATTTGGGCATCGGATTACGTTTTGGCTGACTACGGACACGGCGCAATCATGGCCGTGCCAGCTCACGACCAGCGCGACTTTGATTTTGCCAAGGCCATGGGCCTCGAGATTCGCACCGTGGTTCAGACCGATGAGGGTGATCCGAGCGAAACCGGCATCCCGACGGTTGGTGACGGCGTTCTCGTAAATTCTGGCCCGCTGAACGGCCTGAACAAGGCTGAAGCGATCGCCAAGGCTATCGAGATTCTTGAGGCAGGCGGCAAGGGCAAAGCCGCAAAGAACTTTAGGCTGCGCGACTGGCTGATTTCGAGGCAGCGTTACTGGGGCACGCCTATTCCAATCGTGCACTGTGAGGCCTGCGGTGAGGTTCCAGTTCCCGAGAGCCAGTTGCCAATCGAGTTGCCGAGTGCCGAGGGGCTCGACCTCGCTCCGAAGGGCACCTCGCCTTTGGGCGGCGCATCCGACTGGATCAATGTGGACTGCCCAAGCTGTGGCAAACCAGCCAAGCGCGACAGCGACACCATGGACACGTTCGTCGATTCCTCTTGGTATTTCCTGCGGTATCTTTCACCGAACTCGACCGAACACGCTTTTCCAGCCGAGGCGGCAAAGGAATGGGCGCCGGTCGATCAGTACGTCGGCGGTGTGACTCACGCGATTCTGCACCTGCTCTACGCTCGTTTCTTCACCAAGGCTCTTCACGATCTGGGCCATCTGGACTTCGAAGAACCGTTCACCAAGCTTCTAAATCAGGGCATGGTTCTGATGAACGGCTCGGCCATGTCTAAGTCGCGCGGAAACCTGGTTCGCCTGAGCGAGCAGCTCGACGAGCACGGCGTGGATGCGGTTCGCCTCACCATGGCTTTTGCCGGACCACCCGAGGACGACATCGACTGGGCCGATGTTTCACCGGGTGCCTCGGCGAAGTTCCTCGCTCGCGCCTGGAGAGCGGCCAACGATGTGACCGCGCCAACGGGTGTCGATTTCAAGTCGGGGGATGCCGAACTTCGCAAGGCAACGCATGCCTTCCTGAGGGATTTCAACCAGGCCATTGAGGGCTTCAAGTTCAATGTCGGTGTGGCCAAGATTATGGAGCTCATCAATGCCCTGCGAAAGGCAATTGACGGCAAACCGGGTGCCTCGGATCCCGCTTGCCGCGAGGCCGCCGAAATTGCCGCCAAGGCACTATCGCTCTTCGCGCCTTACACGGCCGAGGACATGTGGGCTCGTCTGGGTCACCAACCGGGAGTCGCGCTAGCTGGCTTGCCAGAGGCGGATACCAGCTTGCTGGTCGAGTCCACCACCGTGGCGATTATTCAGGTTGATGGAAAGCTTCGAGACAAGCTCGAGGTGGCGATGGATATCAGCGAGGACGAGCTTCGCAATCTAGCCATGCAGAGCGAGAATACTCGTCGAGCGATCGGCGACCGCGAGGTTGCAAACGTGATTGTTCGAGCACCAAAACTGGTAAACATCGCCACTCGCTAACCCACCTATGCTTTGGCCCAGTTGCCAAAACTGGGGCGTTTCTGCACAGGCTTCGTGAACTCTGCTATCGGATGCCTCATTCGACCTAGTTTTGCCGGATGGCAGAAAAAGCATTCGAGTTCGCAAAGTTAGCTTGGCTCAAGGTTCGCGAGAAGCCTTGGCTAATTGTCTTTGCCATCACCTTCGTGATTTTTCTAGTCGTAGGTCTCGGAAACACCAAGTCTCTGTCTGGTTCCTCCACAGTTACCGCGCCAGCCGCTGAGGCATCGGATGCATCTAGCGCGGTTCCCAGCGAAATGGCCTCGGTACAGCAACTCTTTATTCAGGTGGTCGGTGCCGTCGAGAAGCCTGGGGTGTATGTGCTGCCGGTAAAGGCCAGAGTCTACGAGGCCATCGCGCTTGCCGGCGGATTCACAAAAAGCGCTGACCAAGCGAGCGTGAATTTGGTTCGCGAACTGGTTGACGGTGAACAGATCCTTGTTCTCGAAATCTACTTAGACCAAGCATCGGCAACCGGAATCGGTGGAATCGTTGTGCCAAATTCTTCTGGTCGCGCACCTGCCCAGCCGAAAATCAACCTGAATCGCGCGGGACTCTCGGAGCTAGACACTTTGCCTGGCGTCGGACCAGCGTTAGCCCAGCGAATAGTCGACTGGCGAACAGCCAACGGTCCATTCAAGAAAATCGCAGACCTAACCAAGGTTTCGGGCATCGGCGAAAAGCTGATCGCGAACCTCAAAGACTTGGTGGTGATTCCGTGAAAGGCCTAATCGCGAGGCATCCTGCCAGGTACGCGGCCATCCTCTGCTGGGTTGGGCTTGCGGGCTTGAACTGGTTTTCGAACTATCTGCTCCTTGCCCTGTCAACATTGCCCTTGATTGCGTTCGCGTTCCGTCGAAAGGATGCGACCGAGCGCAAAAGTCGAGCGAGGGCGCCGCTAGCGGTGCTCGCAGTAGTGGCCCTCGTTTTTGGGGTATTCGCAGCAACCGCAACAGCCTTGAGCTTTCTTGGTTTGGAGCGCCACAACTACGAACGAGTCGAGGCCGAAGCGCTCGTCTTGGTCGAACCCAAGACTAAGGGTGAGTTCGCGGGCACGGCAGCAACCGTTCAGTTGCTTTCTGTCGCTGGCAAACCTGTTTCTAGCTCGCCGATTGGCTTACTGGGCCATCCAGCTGGGACTCTCGAGATTGATTCCTCTGAGGCACCAAGGCTTCGACAAGGCGACCAAGTCAAGATCGAGGGTCTCTTCGTGGCAACCATGCTGCCGGTCGAGGTCGAGCGCGAGAGATTCCGAATCAAGGTCGAATCCATCGAGGTGCAACATCACGCGACCTGGGCTTGGCTTTCTGACATTCGGCAAAACTTTGCAAAGCTCTCCGAGCAGAGCGGATTCCCCGGTGCTGGATTGGTTCTTGGCCTGACTACGGGCGACAAGTCTGAGCTGGCACCCGAGCTGTCGCGACAGATGCGGGACATTGGCCTATCTCATCTTGTTGCCGTTTCAGGAGCCAACTGCGCGATTGTGATTGGTTCGATTTGGCTTCTGATTGGTCGAACGCGACTGCGACGCAGCACTCGAACCGCAATTGGCCTTCTCGCATTAGCCGGTTATGTGGCCGTCGTCGGACCGGAGCCAAGCGTTCTTAGGGCATCCGTGATGATCGCATTCGTGTTCTTTGGAACCGCATTAGGCCGAAAGGTGAACCCTGTCGACGCAATTGCTTCGGCCGTAATCTGCCTGCTGCTTTTCGACCCTTGGTTGGCCGTTGAGGTTGGTTTCGCACTATCGGTCTTAGCAACCCTGGGTCTACTGGTGCTCGCGCCTGAGCTTTCGCGCAGATTGTCGTTGCGCCTGCCTGCCTGGCTCGCGCTCCCAATCGCACTGGTCGTCGCAACCCAGGTAGCCTGCCTGCCGGTACTGATTTCGCTCGGTTCCAAGGTCGGATTGTCGTCAATCTTTGCCAACCTGATTGCCGCCCCGCTCGTTGCTCCGGTGACGGTTCTCGGCATGCTGTCTTTTGTCTTGGCCGCACTCGGTCTCGGCTTAGCCGCAGTTCCGTTCTCAATTGCCGCGTTCTTCGCTACGCCAGTGGTGGGTGTTGCTGAGGTTCTCTCGAATCCAGCACTAACCGGCATCGATTGGCTCACTGGGCCAACTGGCTTGCTCGTTGCTCTCGTTATCTCAGTCGCGATAGCTACCTTGCTACTCTCCAAACGCGCAAATCAACGCCGGTTGGCCGCCTTTGGGTTCGCGGTTTGCAGCGCAATCCTCGCGGCATCAACGCTGGTTTTATCTCCACTTGGCATTGGAGTCTCGATTCCCTCGTGGTCTGTCTTTGCCTGCGATGTGGGCCAAGGAGACGCCTTTGTCTTGAAGTCTGAGTCTCAGATTGCCGTGATCGATGCTGGGCCCGACCCCGACAAGGTCAACGACTGCCTTACGGCTCTGGGGATTCAAAGAATCGACCTGTTCGTTTCGACTCACTTCGACAGGGATCACATCGGCGGACTAGATGGGGTTCTCAAGAATAGAACGATTCGCAGAACACTGATTTCATCGTTCGAAGATAGTCGCCCAGCCGCTAAGCAGGCCACTGAGAGGCTACGAGATTTCTCGAGCGAGGTCATAGAGGCTGCTGCGGGGCAGCGCGACAGTTTCGGTTCGGGCAGTTACCTAGTTCTCAATCCTCAATCCAAAGAAAGCTTCTTCGAAGACGCGAATGATGCCAGTGTTTCGCTGCTGTTCTGGTTTGACGGAATTCAGGCCCTCTTTCTTGCCGATCTAGGCGAGCGAGGTCAGATGAGAATCACACCTGAACTGCTTGGCAATTTCCAAAACCAGAAATGCTCGATTTTGAAGGTTGCCCATCACGGGTCCGCCGACTTCTACCAGGAGCTCTACGAAGAACTCAGCTTCGATCTTGCGATGGTCTCGGTTGGGAAAGGCAACGGATACGGTCATCCAACCAAGCGAGCGCTTGAGGCTCTAGAACGAGCCGGAGTGACCGCGGCCAGAACCGACGAACACGGCTGGTTCGCAGCCAGCTGTGACAGGAGCGACGCAAACCCAACAATCAAAACCCTTACCGTCACAGGCCAAAGGTAGGCTAGGCACATGACCAAAGCGAGCGAAGTTGACTGGCGAAAGGCGCATCCAGCACCCGTAGCGCTCGTGTTTGGGCCTGAGGATTACACAGCTTCATCAGCCATTCGCCGAATCCGAGCCGAATTGCGAAAGCAACACCCAAACCTCGAAATCCACGAGGTCGACGCAGGTGATTACGGGTCAGGACTTCTGTCATCCTTGTCGAGTCCATCGCTTTTTGGTGAGCCTAAGCTAATCGTCATCAAAGGCTTCGAGAAGTGCACGGATGCCTTCATCGATGACGTTCAGGCCTACTTGGCTGGGCCAGACGAATCAACAACTCTGGTGCTGCGACACACCGGCTCTTCGGTGCGTGGCAAGAAGGCGTTGGATGCGATCAGGGGTTCTCAGTTTGCGATCGAGATTGCTGTTCCCGAGCTCAAGAAAGAGCCCGAAAGGGTTGCCTTTGTCCAGGCCCATTTTGCTCACGCCAAGCGCTCAATTCACCCCAATGCTGTTCGCGCTCTGGTGCAAGCGTTCGGCGACCAGATTGCAGAGCTTGCCGCCGCGGCTGACCAGTTGATGCTAGATGAAGCCGAGACCATCACAGAAGAAGTCGTAGATCGATACTTTGGCGGCAGAGTTGAGGTGAGCAGCTTCAAGGTTGCTGACCTGGCTGTGGCAGGCCAGTCGGGCGAAGCGCTTGCAATGCTCAGGCATGCGCTGGCTACCGGCGTGGACCCGGTTCCCATGGTCATCGCTCTTTCTACCAAGATGCGCCAGATGGCAAAGGTTTACGGAAACAGGGGAGCGTCACCCGCATCCCTCGGTATGCCACCCTGGATCCTTGATCAAACACGCAGAGCTCTCGCTGGCTGGACAGAAGAGGGGTTGGCGAACGTGTTTGTCGCTCTGGCAGATACTGACGCTTCGGTAAAGGGCGAATCAAAAGACCCCGAATTCGCTCTCGAAAAGCTGATTGCACTGATTGCAAATCGCGGAATCATCAGCGAAGCAGCCTAAGCAGATGAGCAAGTCAAACAGGATTGGCCTGCTGCTTCTGGGGGTTGCGCTGTTGGCAACGCTCATGCGCCCGCCAATTGCGATCGTTGGCCCGCTGCTGGGCCAGATTACCAACACCTACCAACTTGACTCAATCATGATTGCGGCCTTGAACAGTTTGCCTCTGCTGTGTTTCGGGCTCGGAGCTTTTCTTGCACCAAAACTCGAGCGGCAACTCGGAATGCGCACACTGGTAATTGCGATCTCGATTTTGCTAACGCTGAGCATTGGTGTGCGTGGCTGGACAGGCGAGGCACTGTTCATAGCGGGAACACTCGTTCTTTCGATTTGTATCTCGCTCGCTAACGTTCTGCTGCCGACTCTCGTCAGAATGCTGTTTCCAAACCGAATTGCTCTGGTCACCGGCCTTTACGTCACCGTGATGGCAGTATCGGCGAGCTTGAGCGCTCTGGCGGCCGTGCCTTCGGCAGAGCTGTTCGACAGTTGGCAGGTTGCTTTGTCGCTCTGGTCGCTGCCCGGGTCCTTCGCGATTGCTATCTGGGTTGGGATGCGCGGTTCGCTAGCGGCTAAGCCAGCGCAGAAGCCAGTTCAAGATCGAGCCAACACGGCCTCTGAGGCTGCATCCGCCCAAGTTAGGAGCACGTCGGTATACCGCCAAGCACGAGCCTGGCTTCTGGTTGCCTTTTTCGCGATTCAATCGCTTGGCTTTTACGCCGTCCTTGGCTGGCTCGCGCCCGCGTTGGTTGCCGCCGGAATGTCAGAGGTAGACGCGGGCGCTACCTTGGCACTTGCGACCGGGGTCGGCATCCCGCTTGGCCTCGTAACCTCGAGCCTGTTGCATCGAGTTAGGTCGGTCGGCCTGCTAAATCTGGCCGCGTCAGCCCTTGCTCTGGCCGGACTCGCTTTGTTTGCGGCGCTAATCACGATCGGCTGGCCAAACCTGACTCAAGTTCAGCAGCTCTCGCTCGTGGTGCCCGCAACCCTTCTTCTAAGTTTTGGGCAGGCTGTGACTTTTCCGATTGCACTATCGCTGATCAGCATGAAGGCAGCTTCGGATGCCCAAACCACACAACTCAGCTCGATGGCACAGGGCCTCGGCTACAGTTTCGCCTTCGTCGGAAGCTTCGCAATCGGATTTCTGGGCACCGAATTCGGATTCCCGCTCTCCTTTGGAGTGCTGTCGGTGTTGACACTTATTCAGCTCTGGTTGTCGTGGATGGTGGCCAGGCCAGGGCAGCTGTCGGCCTAGCCGCGCAACATCGCGCCAAACTCGCCATCAAAGTGCCTTAGAAAAAAAAAGAAAACCCCGCACGGTTAGGTGCGGGGTTTCAAAAAAGCTTGCTTAGAGCGATGCAGCCTTGGTTGCGATTGCCGACTTGCGGTTTGCAGCCTGGTTCTTGTGGATTACGCCCTTCGAAGCAGCCTTGTCAAGCTTCTTGCTTGCCAGTGCCACTGCCTGTGCGGCCTTTGCCTTGTCTCCGGCAGCAACTGCCTCGCGAGCAGCGCGGATAACGGTCTTTAGCTCGCTCTTGACAGCCTTGTTGCGCTCGGCAGCCTTGCGGTTGGTGCCAATGCGCTTGATCTGCGACTTAATGTTTGCCATGTTTCACTTTCTTGGTCTTCAGCGACTTTTCGTGGTCGCACGAGAACTGAAAAACTTTTGTTTGGTTTCGATTTCAGAGGGAGACACACCTCAGGCATCAAGGGTCAATCCTAACAGCCCGATTCACGCTGAGGCAAGCATCAAAGCGGGTAATCTGCAAAGCGCCTTGAGGTTTGTGCAGACCCGCCGTGTGCGACAATAGAGAAGCGTTCAGACGCGCTCACTTCATCCATTCAATTCGAGGTTTTCCTTGTCGCCACGTGCCGTAACCAGACTCGAGCCAGCAAAGACTGATCCGAGCCAGATTCGCAATTTTTGCATCATCGCGCACATCGACCACGGAAAATCGACTCTTGCCGACCGAATGCTGCAACTCACTGGCATTGTGGATGACCGTTCGATGAGAGCTCAGTACCTCGACCGAATGGATATCGAGCGCGAGCGAGGCATCACAATCAAGTCGCAGGCTGTGCGCATGCCGTGGGAGGTCGAGGGCAAGACCTATGCCCTCAACATGATTGACACTCCGGGTCACGTTGACTTCACCTACGAAGTGAGCCGCTCACTTGCCGCCTGCGAAGGTGCCGTTCTTCTGGTGGATGCTGCTCAGGGCATCGAAGCTCAGACCCTGGCTAACCTCTACTTGGCGCTCGAGAACGACCTCGAGATCATTCCTGTGCTCAACAAGATTGACCTGCCTGCCGCCCAGCCTGAGAAGTACGCCGAAGAGCTTGCCAACCTAATCGGTGGCGACCCCGATGACTGCCTTCGGGTTTCTGGCAAGACCGGCGTTGGCGTTGATGTTTTGCTCGACAAGATTGTTCGAACGGTTCCGAACCCGGTCGGCGACATCGACGCTCCTGCCCGAGCCATGATCTTCGACTCGGTTTACGACCCATACCGCGGCGTCGTTACCTACGTTCGAATGATCGACGGCAAGCTCGCTCCGCGCGAGAAGATTCAGATGATGTCGACCAAGGCCGTGCACGAACTACTCGAGATCGGCGTGAGTTCGCCTGAGCCAGAACCAACCAAGGGCCTGGCCGTCGGTGAGGTGGGCTACCTCATTACGGGCGTGAAGGACGTGCGCCAGTCAAAGGTTGGTGACACGATCACCAACAACGCCAAGCCGGCATCCTCACCGCTCAAGGGCTACAAGGATCCGCTGCCGATGGTGTTCTCGGGCATCTACCCAATCGATGGCAGCGACTACCCGCTGCTTCGCGAAGCTCTTGACAAGCTAAAGCTCAGTGACGCCGCTCTGGCCTACGAGCCAGAGACATCGGTGGCACTCGGTTTCGGTTTCCGCTGTGGATTCCTGGGTCTGCTGCACCTAGAGATCGTCACGGAACGCCTCGAGCGAGAGTTTGGCCTAGACCTGATTGCCACCGCGCCTTCTGTGGTCTACGAGGTCACCATGGAGGACGGCAAAGAAATCACCGTCACCAACCCGAGCGAGTTCCCGACCGGCAAGGTGAAGAAGGTGCTCGAACCAATCGTGAAGGCAACCATCCTGACCCCAAAGGATTACGTTGGCGTCATCATGGAGCTTTGCCAGAGCCGTCGCGGTTCGATGATCGACATGCAGTATCTCGGCGAGGACCGAGTTCAGCTGCGTTACACGCTGCCGCTTGCCGAAATCGTTTTCGATTTCTTCGACCAGCTCAAGAGCAAGACTCAGGGTTATGGCTCGCTCGACTACGAAGAGGCTGGCTTGGCGCAGGGTGACCTGGTCAAGGTTGACCTGTTGCTGCAGGGCGAACAGGTGGATGCCTTCAGCGCAATCGTGCACAAGGACAAGGCATACGCCTACGGGGTGATGATCACCGGAAAGCTTCGCGAGTTGATTCCGAGGCAGCAATTCGAGGTGCCGATTCAGGCCGCCATCGGCTCGAGAATCATCGCTCGCGAGTCGATTCGCGCAATGCGCAAGGACGTCCTTGCGAAGTGCTACGGCGGTGACATCAGTCGAAAGCGCAAGCTGCTCGAGAAGCAAAAAGAGGGTAAGAAGCGCATGAAGATGGTTGGCCGCGTGGAGGTGCCGCAAGAGGCTTTCATCGCTGCGTTGTCTACCGAAGGCGAGAAGAAGGGCGAGAAGAAGGGCAAGTAGCCCAATTCTCGAGTCGAGATTCGCTTGGCAAAGTCCATAGATTTGGGTCTTCGGGTTCCCGACAACGGACGCCTTCCAGAGCAGGCGGCTTCAGGCGCATCCGATCGCAGCTTTCACGCGTATGTTCACGTGCCGTTCTGTACCGTGCGTTGCGGCTACTGCGACTTCAACACCTACACGAGCAGCGAGTTGGGGGCTGGCGATTCGGCTGTGAACCAGGCGGATTTCGCGAGCGTCCTAGCTAGTGAAATGGAGTTCGCGGGCACAGCCTTGAAGCTCAGCGGGATTCCCGATCGGTCGCTGGCCTCAGTGTTTTTTGGCGGCGGCACCCCAACCCTGCTGCCGGCTAACGATCTAGTGGGTTTGCTCGACAAGCTGCGTGCAACCTTCGGGATTTCCGATGGTGCCGAGATTACCTCGGAGGCTAATCCTGACAACCTGGACGAGGCCTACGCGCACGACCTGAAATCGGGCGGATTTACGCGTATCTCTATCGGAATGCAATCCGCTGACCCGACAGTTCTAAAGACACTCGACCGCACCCACGACCCCGATTCGGTCGCGAGGGCGGTTGCGGCCGCGAAAGCCGCTGGTCTTGCGGTTAGCGTCGACCTGATCTACGGGGCGCCGGGCGAGACAATCGACCAGTGGCGCCACTCGCTCGAGCGGGCCGTCGAACTCAAGCCAGATCACATCAGCGCCTATTCGCTGATTGTCGAAGATGGAACCAAACTCGCCAAACAAATTCAGCGCGGTGAATTGCCCGAGCCAGATGAAGACCTGCAAGCCGAGAAATACGAGTTGGCGGATGCGCTACTCGCGGCAGCCGGTTTCGAGTGGTACGAGTTGAGCAACTGGGCCAAGGGTTCGAACCAGCGCAGCCGACACAACGAGGCCTACTGGCTGAGTAACGACTGGTGGGGCTATGGACCCGGCGCTCACTCGCACGTTGGGGGAGTGCGATGGTGGAACGTCAAGCATCCCGCCGCCTACACCCAGCGCCTGCGCGATGGCGTGAGCCCCGGCCACTCGAGCGAGGTGCTTGCCGATGATGTGCGGCTCGAAGAGCGCATCCTGCTCGAAATCAGAATGGTTGGCGGTCTCGATCTAGAAATCGTCAAACGCGTGAATCCGGGATACCAGAAGGTTGTCGCGCAGGCCATCGCCGACGAATTGCTGGATGCCAAAAGCGCGCTCAATGGGCGACTCGTGCTCACTTTGCGCGGTCGACTGCTCGCTGATGCGCTGGTGCGAGATTTACTGGGTTGAACCCCAGCCCAGAGGTAATATTGGCACTCAGGTAGTCGGAGTGCTAAGCGCATTCGATCCCTGTTTATTCGTGACAAGTAAACCCAGGCGGTGATCATGGTTTCAGACAGAAGTCTCGAGGTGTTGCGAGCGATTGTTCAGGACTACATCGCAACCAATGAGCCGGTGGGCTCCAAGGCGTTGATCGAGCGCCACGGTTTTCAGGTTTCCAGCGCCACCATCCGTAACGACATGGCTCTTCTCGAAGAAGAAGAATTGATCGCTGCTCCGCACACTTCGTCCGGCCGGATTCCGACAGATAAGGGTTATCGACTGTTTGTCGACCGTTTGGCAGAAGTCAAGCGCATTTCGCAGGTTCAACGCCAGGCCATCGAGACCTTCCTCGAGGGCTCAAGCGATCTAGACGAAACGCTGTCTCGAACCGTGCGGTTGCTTGCTCAGCTCACCAATCAAGTGGCGATGGTTCAGTACCCGACGCTTGGCAAGGCCAAAGTTCAGACCATCGAGCTGATTCCCATTTCGCCATCGCGCATCCTGCTCGTTTTAGTAACCGATTCCGAGCGGGTTCAAGAGCACGTCATCAACCTTGGGCGCAACGTCGAACAGGATTTCGTTGCTGAGCTTCGAGGACGACTCGCCGCTTTGCTAATCGGTGCGCCGCTGACCCAGGTCGAAGCAAAACTCAACGGTTTCATTTCGCAATTCGCAAGCGAACGCATGGACTCGGTGAGGCCAGTTCTCGACGCACTGGTGTCCGAGGTCGATGCCAACCGCCAAGAGAAGATCATCATGGCGGGAGCCGCCAACCTGGTGCGCAGCGAACAGGACTTCGCGGGGTCGATTGGTCCGTTGCTGGAAGCCATCGAGGAGCAGGTCGTCTTGCTACGTTTGATGAGCGAGATGGATGCCGGAAACCACGGCGTGGGTATTCGCATCGGCAGTGAAAACTCGGCCGAACCGCTCTCGAACGCAGCGATTGTGGTCAGCGGTTACGAAACCGCGGGTCAAGAGATCGCCAAACTTGGCGTGGTAGGGCCGACTCGCATGGATTACGCATCCAACATCGCTGCGGTTAGTGCCGTCGCGCGTTATCTATCGAAGACTTTGGAAAGCTAGGTCAGGTTTTGGCAGATCACTACGAGATTCTCGGTGTTTCGCGCGATGCAAGCGATGACCAAATCAAAAAGGCCTATCGCAAGCTTGCGCGCGAGTTGCACCCCGATGTGAACCCAGCGCCGGAAGCGCAGGAGCGGTTCAAGGCGGTCACCCACGCCTACGAGGTGTTGAGCGACCCAGATGCTCGTCGCAGTTACGACATGGGCGGCCAGGATGCGTTCGGCGGCATGGGCGGTTTTGGCTTCGGCGATATCTTCGACACGTTCTTCGGCGGGGCTCAAACTCGAGGCCCGAGGTCAATGGCCGAGCGCGGGCAAGATGCGCTTATCCGCATTGACCTGACACTCGACGAGGTCATCTTCGGTGCACCCAAGACCCTGCAAATAGACACCGCAATTCTCTGCGAGACCTGTAAGGGTTCGTGCACCCGACCAGGCACGAGCATGCATACCTGTGACGTTTGTCGCGGTACCGGCACCATTCAGCGACAGGTGCGCAGCCTGCTTGGAAACGTGGTCACCAGCCAGCCATGCGGCACTTGCCGCGGATTCGGTCAAACTATCACTGACCCGTGCGTTGATTGCCGCGGTCAGGGTCGTGTGCGAGCACGAAGAAATCTCGATGTCAACATTCCAGCGGGTGTCGAAGATGGCATGAGGCTTCAACTGGCAGGCCAAGGCGAAGTCGGTTTTGCAGGCGGACCATCGGGTGACCTTTACGTCGATGTAGCGGTGCGCCAGCACGAGTTCTTCAGTCGAGACGGCGACGACCTGCAGTGCATCCTTGACGTGCCGTTGCACGACGCGGTTCTCGGTGGGGTTGCCGAAATCGACACCTTCGACGGCAAGGTTCAGATCGACATCGATGCGGGAGCGCAATCGGGCGACGTGGTAAACATTCGCGGCAAAGGCGTTACCAAGATGCGCGGTGGTCGCGGAGACCTGCGCGTGGTTCTTCAAGTTGAGACTCCAACCAAGCTCGATGCCAAGCAGAAAGAGCTGTTCCGAACCCTCGCAAAGTTGCGCAAGTCTGACGCCCCTAAACTGGCCAAGCACAAGCCAGGAATCTTCGGAAAGCGTCGCTAGAGCCAATGGTTCTGCCGCTTTTTCGAGTTGATGGCCTAGAAACTGCCGAGGTTGGGCAACGCATCCCCCTGACAGGGGTCGAGGGCAAGCATGCTGTCTCGGTTCGCAGGATGCGCCTTGGCGAGGCAATCCAGCTCTCGAACGGCCGCGGTCTTCGCGTAATTGGTTCGGTGGCTGAAATCGCGTCAAACGAACTGGTGGTCGCCGCCGCCGAAGTAATTCGCGAGAGCGAACCCGAGCTCAAGATCACAGTCGCTCAGGCGCTGGCCAAAGGCGACCGAGACGAACTCGCTATCCAAGCTGCGACCGAATTGGGTTGCTGGGCGGTGATTCCTTGGCAAGCCGAGCGCTCGATTAGTCGATGGGATTCAACCAAGGCCAAGAAAGGTGTCGAACGCTGGCAGTCGATCGTTTCTGAAGCGAGCAAGCAGTCACTGCGCGCTTGGGACCCAATCGTTCAAGAGCCCTGCACTTCGAAGCAGCTCGCCGCCCTAGCAGCATCATTCGATCTGGTTCTAGTGCTCGAGCCAACTGCTGAGACGAGGCTCTCAAGCATCGATTTTTCGACCTTGGCTAAAGCAGGCAACGGCCGCGCAAGCATCTGCCTGGTAGTTGGCCCCGAAGGCGGCATTTCACCAGATGAGTTGCAGCTGTTTTCCGAGTCTGGCGCAAAAGCCGTTCGGTTGGGAGATGAAGTATTGCGCACCTCGACCGCCCCCGTTGCTGCTATTTCAGCAATTCTGGCCCTTTCTGGCATGTGGTGACCCAAGAATGACTGAAGCCTAGACTGGTAACGGAGGCATTTTGGAAACCTGTATTTTCTGCAAAATCGTGGCCGGCGAAATTCCGTCGAAACTGGTCGCCGAGACCGAACACACGATTGCGTTTCACGACATCAGCCCGCGTCAGCCGGTGCATGTTCTAGTGGTCCCAAAATCCCACCACCGAGACGTGGTCGAACTCTCCAAGCACGCCCCTTTCGAGCTGCTTGATCTTGTGCAGCTGGGCAACCGAGTTGCCGAGCAGCTGACCAACGGTTCGTTCAGGCTTCAGTTCAACACTGGCGCCGAGGCCGGTCAAACCGTTTTTCACGCTCACGGACACATCCTGAGTGGCACACCGCGCGGTTCTGTCGAGGCTGCGCCAATGAGCGAGGATGAAGCGCTTGGCTAAACCCCTGTTTAGTGTGCTGATTCGCCCCGAATCGATTGCCATGGTCGACTTTGTCGGCGCTAATGACTCGCTTCTGGTTGAGCTTGAAAAGGCGCATCCCGATGTCTCGGTAACAGTTCGAGGCAATGACATCAAGCTCACCGGTCCGCAAAAATCGGTGCTGGCGGCCCAGGGACTGGTCGAACAACTACTGAAACTTATCGAAGCTGGTCAAACAATTGATCTGATCGACATTCGCACCGGTGCGCGTGCCAACGCCACGCGACCAGCCAAAGCAGCATTGGTCACTAAACCAGCCTCAACCGGTGCAACCAAGCGCAACTCTGCAGGCGACGAGGGCGCAGTTGATTTCGGGTTCAGCGAAAGCATTCTGAGTTCACGTGGAAAGAGCGTTAGACCGAAGACAGCGGGTCAGTTGTCCTATGTCAACGCAATCGACGAGCACACCATAGTCTTTGGCATTGGCCCGGCGGGCACCGGAAAGACCTACCTCGCGATGGCCAAGGCCGTGCAGGCACTTCAGCGAAAAGAAGTGAGCCGCATCATCCTTACTCGCCCCGCGGTCGAAGCTGGCGAGAAGCTCGGGTTCTTGCCGGGAACGCTAGGCGAAAAAATCGACCCCTATCTGAGGCCACTGTTTGATGCGCTGCACGACATGCTCGACCCAGACAGCATCCCCAAGTTGATGGCCTCGGGCACCATCGAGGTAGCGCCTCTTGCCTATATGCGCGGCCGCACCTTGAACGATTCATTCGTGATCCTCGATGAGGCTCAGAACACCACGCCCGAACAGATGAAGATGTTCCTAACTCGACTCGGATTCAATTCGAAGATGATTGTCACCGGTGACGTCACCCAAATCGACCTTCCGAAAGGTGCATCCGGGTTGCACACAGCGCTCGAGGTTCTGAACCAGGTCGACGACATGTATTTCGCTCGACTCACCAGCGATGACGTAGTTCGTCACAGTTTGGTTGCCAAGATTGTGGATGCGTACGCACGTCACGAAGCCGAGGAACTGGGCGAGAAGGCGATTCGACAGAGTCAAGGCGCCAGAGGCCGGCAAAACACCGTGAAACGTTCACCGACAAAGAGAGCATGACCAGGAAGCTATAGTGACCGTCGAAATTCACAACGAAACAACCATCGAAGTCGATGAGCGCAGGGTGCTCAACCTGATCAACTACGCGCTCGATTTCATGAAGGTTCACCCGCTGAGCGAGCTTGGGCTCAAGTTTGTCGACGAGACTACGATGGCCGCCTATCACGTCGAGTTCATGGACGAGGAAGGACCAACCGATGTGATGAGTTGGCCTAGCGGTGAGTTCAGCTACGGACGTGACGATGGTTTGCCTTCGCCGGTTGACCTCGGTTCTATCGCTATTTGCCCATCGGTAGCCGCAAAGCAAGCCGAAGCCGCAGGCCACGACGCCATCAACGAGATCCTCCTGCTCACCACCCACGGCATCCTTCACCTGCTCGGATACGATCACGCAGAGCCAGAAGAGCACGCCGTAATGTTTGGCGTTCAGGGTGACATTCTGCTGAGTTTCTATTCGAGCGAGAAAGCCTAAATTGCTAGAACTTGCAATCGTTACCGCCGCTCTAGTCGCACTCGGAGCTCTGACCGCAGCGCTCTTGCGTGCCGCCGCCGAAGCGAGCGAAGAGCATGCTGACAAGGCCGAATCGCTCGGTTTCCTCAGGTTGATCCTCACCGGAACCTTCGGCGTTGTGCTCGGTCAGGGGCTCGGCCCGCTGCCGCTCGATTGGTGGTGGACCGCAGCCATCTGTGTTGGCCTGATGGTGATCTTGCTGCTCGGTTCACAGCTCATCGCCAGCCGTCGCGGACACAAGAAGTTCGGCGCTTGGCTGCTCAAAGTTTGCCTGCCGCTGGTTCGTTCCTGGAACTTGCTCTTCACTCCGCTGTCTTTGCCGAAAGAGGAGGAGCCCGAAGAGTTCGAGCAGGAGCTTCTCGATTCTGTCGAGGAGTTCGGCGAGACCATCGTTCGCGAGATCATGGTTCCGCGCGTTGACATGGCTACGGTCAAGGGGGATGCGCCGCTCAGCGAAGCCATGCAGATCTTCTTGAGTCGCGGCTATTCGCGCCTGCCGGTAACCGGCAAGGGTATCGACGACATCGTCGGAGTGATGTACCTCAAAGACTCTGCTCGTGCCATGCACGAATCCAAGATTGACGTTTCTGTCGCACCGGTGAAGCAACTGATGCGTCCAGCAATTTTTGTTCCTGAATCGATGGCGGTGGATGCGCTTCTGCGAATGCTCCAGAACACCAACCGCCACATTGCCATCGTGATTGACGAATACGGTGGCGTTGCCGGATTGGTGACGCTCGAAGACGTAATTGAAGAAATTGTCGGCGATATTGCCGATGAGTATGACGCCAAGAGCACCGAGGTGGATGAGCTAGAGCCTGGCAAGTTCCGAGTCAGTGCGAGATTCTCGCTGTTTGACCTCGGCGAATTGTTTGAGCTCGAACTCGAGGACGATGAGGTTGACACCGTTGGTGGCATCCTCGCCAAGGAGCTCGGCAGGCTGCCGGCTAGGGGAGACACAGTGTCGTTCTCTGGCCTCAAGCTGACGGCCGAGCAGATCGAGGGCCGCCGCAAGCGGTTGGTTTCGGTTTTGGTCGAGCAAGACGCCGACCTAGAGGATGCCAAGCAGGCGTTCATGCAGATTGAGGAATGACTTGAGTGATTCGCTAGAGCACCGCGCCGGATTCGTATCCTTCGTAGGTCGCCCAAACGTGGGCAAGTCGACCCTCACCAACGCCCTGGTCGGGCAAAAGATTGCGATCACTAGCCCGAAGCCGCAGACCACTCGAAAAGCTATTCGCGGAATCGTTCATCGCGCCAACGGCCAACTGATTATCGTCGATACACCCGGGCTGCACCGCCCACGCACGCTTCTTGGCGAACGCCTCAACGACCTGGTCGAATCGACGCTCGCCGATGTCGATGTCATTGGCATGTGCTTTCCCGCAAACGAAAAAATCGGCCCGGGCGACCAGTTCATCAATCAGCAACTCGATCAGTTCCGTCGGGCCAAGTTGGTTGCCATCATCACGAAAACCGAGCTGGTTGACCGCGCGACCTTGACTGAGCAGCTGCTTGCCGTGCAGGGGCTGCGCGAGTGGGATGCGATTATCCCGGTGTCAGCCTTGGGTGACGGACCAAACGGTCGCGAGCAGCTTGCCTCGCTGACCGACCTGCTCATCTCGCTCATGCCGGTCTCGCCCAAGCTATATCCCGAAGAAATCGTCACCGACGAGAGCATCGAGGATCGTGTTTGCGAGTACATTCGCGAGGCAGCTCTTGATGGAGTCCGCGATGAATTGCCGCACTCAATCGCTGTCACTCTCGATGAGATGAGTGACCGAGAGCCGAACGAAGCCGGACAGGTGCTCACCGACATTCACGCAAACATCTGGGTTGAGCGCGATAGCCAAAAGGGAATTATCATCGGGCCAAAGGGGTCGAGGCTCAAGAATCTTGGTCAAACCGCACGGCGCGACATCGAGCAGCTGATCGGAAACAAAGTGTTTTTGTCTATCCGGGTCAAGGTTGCGCCCGAGTGGCAGCGCGACCCGAAGCAGCTCGGAAAACTTGGTTTCTAGCGGTTTCTGCCACTAACCTAAAGGCGTGTTCTCATTGCTTCTGCTTACGAGCCGTGACGGGGCCTAATCAAGCCTTCCCCGTCGCGGAGCTCACTGTCGGCTGAACACATCCATGAAGCATCGAACCATCTGAGTGTTCGATTAGCGAAAGAGAACAGCAAGTGAAAAACACACAGCAAACTTCGGGCATGCCAAC
>CAYTNT010000017.1:0-12769 GCA_964439235.1 uncultured Rhodoluna sp.
TGTCGCCCGAGGTGCCCAAGCCGCCATCGGCGATCACGTGAACGTAGCGGCCGCCTGACTCATCCATGTAGTCGCGGCGAGCGCCAGCAACATCGGCCACAGCGGTAGCCATCGGAGCGTGAATGCCAAGCACCTTGCGAGTGGTGGATGCGGCACCGCCGCCGAAGCCCACCAGAACACCCGCCGCGCCCGTGCGCATCAGGTGCAGCGCGGCGGTGTAGGTTGCAGCGCCACCGACGATTACCGGAACATCGAGCTTGTAGATGAAGTCCTTGAGGTTCAGCGGTTCAACGGTTCGCGATACGTGCTCGGCCGAAACAGTGGTGCCGCGAATCACGAAGAGGTCGACACCGGCCTTGACCACAACGTCGCTGAACTCGGCAGCGCGCTGGGGGGTGAGCGCACCGGCAACCGTTACGCCGGCCGCGCGAATTTGTGCGATACGGTCGCGGATCAGTTCGGGCTTGATTGGCGCCGAGTAAATCTGCTGCATGCGGGCGGTCGCCTGCTCGGGTGAGAGCTTCGAGATCTCATCCAGCTGAGCTGTCGGGTCTTCGTAGCGAGTCCACAGACCCTCGAGATCCAGCACGCCCAAGCCACCCAGCTTGCCGATTGCGACCGCGGTCTCAGGTGAGACCACCGAGTCCATCGGCGCACCGATGACCGGCAGGTTGAAGTTGTATGCGTCGATCTTCCAAGCGGTCGAGACGTCCTTCGGGTCGCGAGTGCGTCGCGATGGCACGATGGCGATGTCGTCGAAGGCCCAGGCGCGTTGCCCGCGCTTGCCGCGACCAATCTCGATTTCGCTCATGAGGTTCCTAACTCTTTGTCTTCAGCACTGTCGGCTGCGTTCGTAAACGTTTTGGTCTAGCGGGTTCCGTAGTTTGGCGCTTCGGCAATCATCTGAATGTCGTGCGGGTGGCTTTCGCGCAGGCCCGCAGCGGTGATGCGCACGAACTTGCCGCGCTCTTGCAGTTCTGGCACGGTCTCTGCACCTACATATCCCATGGATGCCCTCAGGCCACCAATCAACTGGTGGGTAACCGAAGCCACCGAGCCGCGGTAAGGAACGCGACCCTCGATGCCTTCTGGCACGAGCTTGTCTTCGCGCAGAACGTCATCCTGGAAATAGCGGTCCTTCGAGTACGACTGAGCCTGGCCGCGCGACTGCATTGCACCAAGCGATCCCATTCCGCGGTAGGTCTTGAACTGCTTGCCACCGACGAAGGTAACCTCGCCCGGAGCTTCGTCGGTTCCGGCAAGAAGCGAACCGAGCATTACCGAGTTCGCGCCGGCAACCAACGCCTTTGGGATGTCGCCCGAGTACTGGAGTCCGCCGTCTGCGATAACCGGAACGCCGGCCGGCTTGCACGCCAGCGAAGCCTGGTAGACCGCGGTGACCTGCGGCACACCGACGCCGGCTACAACGCGAGTGGTGCAGATCGAGCCAGGGCCAACGCCGACCTTGACGCCGTCGGCACCGGCATCCACCAGCGCCTGAGCGCCCTCGCGGGTAGCCACGTTTCCGCCGATGATGTCAACGTTCTTGGCAAACGGCTCAGCCTTTAGCTTTGCAACCATCTCGAGCACCGCGTTATTGTGGCCGTGCGCGGTGTCGACAATAAGAAGGTCAACGCCAGCATCGATCAGAGCCATCGAACGCTCCCAGGCATCCTGACCGACACCGACAGCAGCGCCCACCAGTAGGCGACCGCTCGAATCCTTGGATGCGTTCGGGTACTTCTCGCTCTTGTCGAAGTCCTTCACGGTGATGAGTCCGCGCAGCTTGCCGTTGGCGTCGATCAGCGGAAGCTTCTCGATGCGGTGCTGAGCAAAAATCGCGATTGCCTCTTCTGGCTTGACGCCCACTGGAGCGGTCACGAGAGGCATCGGAGTCATTACATCTTTAACAAGAGTTGTGGTGCGCTGCACATCAAGCACGAAACGCATGTCGCGGTTGGTGACGATGCCGAGCAGCAGGCCGTCCTCGTCGACCACCGGAAGGCCCGAAACGCGGTAGCGCGCGCAAAGGTCATCCACCTCTTGAATCGTCGAAAGCGGCGTGGTGGTAACCGGGTGGCTCACCATTCCGGCCTCGCTGCGCTTAACCATGTCGACCTCGGCGGCCTGGCGCTCGAGCGAGAGGTTGCGGTGCAGAACACCAATTCCACCCTGTCGAGCCATGGCGATTGCCATGCGGGCCTCGGTTACGGTGTCCATCGCGCTCGATAGAAGAGGGATATTGATTTCGATCCGCTTGCTCAGGCGGGTCTTGGTGTTCACCGCGCTCGGAACGATGTTTGATTCGCCTGGCAGCAGCAAAACGTCATCGTAAGTGAGTCCGACAAAGCCGAATGGATCGTTTTGGGTCATTGGTGAAGTCCTAAAAACTTGGGAACCGTTGATTAAGTCTAGCCGAACGCGACATTTAGCCCTCTTGAGGTTTATTCCCGAGCTAGCGCTTGGCGTGATACAACCGAGACATTTAGCCACTAATCTTTTCCAAGGCACGCAATGGCGCTTCGATGCGCCAGCCAGAATCACGGAGGTTGGTTTGAACCAGCTAAGAACTCAAGGCCTGAAGCGTTTTGGTCTTCTTTCCGCAGTGCTAATGATGATGCTGACGATGTTCGCAGCCCCATCGATCGCGCACGCGGAAGACGCAATTCCATACACCATCAGCGGCACTCTGTTGAATAGCACCGATGACGGCAAGGTTCCAATCGAGGGCGTCAAGGTGGTTGCTACCGCTGACGATGGCCAAACTTTCGAGGCCACCTCGGACGTCGACGGATTCTGGCTGATTGAGGTACCGAGCGAAGGCATCTACAAGGTCGTCCTGGATGAGTCCACGCTGCCTGACGGTGTAGCTCTGCGCGAGGGCCAGACGGCCGAACGCGAGGTCGACCTGAATCTGGTCACCGAAGAAATCGTGCTCTATAAGTTCGGTGTCAAGGTCGACAACAGCCAGTCGACCGGAGACCAGTTCCTCATTCGCCTGTTCTCGGGCATCAACTTCGGTCTGTTGCTGGCGATGGCCGCAATCGGTATCTCGCTGATCTTCGGCACCACCGGTCTCAGCAACTTTGCCCACGGTGAGATGGTCACCATCGGTGCTCTCTTCATGTGGGTCTTCTACAGCGTGTTCCAGTGGAACATCGTTCTCGCCGCTGCCGCAGCGATTGCAATCTCGGCCGCTCTCGGTTGGGTTCAGGATGCCGGACTTTGGAAACCGCTTCGAAAGCGGCGACTCGGCTTGAACCAGATGATGATCGTTTCGATCGGATTCTCGATCGTGGCTCGTTACCTTTACCTGCTGTTCTTCGGTGGTGACACCAAGGACATCGCCGGAAACACCGAGTTCTTCAACATCGGCCCGATTCGCACCAGCTGGGTGACTCTCAGCAGCATGCTCATTTCGGTGCTCGCGCTGGCTGGTGTCGCATACTTCTTGACTCAGACCCGAACTGGTAAGGCGGCTCGCGCAGTTAGCGACAACCCGTCGCTCGCAGCGGCAACCGGTATCGATGTCGAGCGCATCATCCGTATCGTCTGGGTCTTCGCCGCAGCACTAACCGGTCTGGCCGGCGTGCTCTACGGTCTGCAGTTCCAGGCCAACTGGATGCTCGGCTTCGACATCCTGCTGTTGCTGTTCGCGGCCGTTACTTTGGGTGGTCTCGGAACCGCTCTGGGCGCCGCGGTAGGCGCGATGATCATCGGTCTGGTCGTTGACCTCTCGGTAATGATCGTTCCGAACGAACTTCGCTACGCAACCGCACTGGTGATTCTGATTGTCATTCTTATCGTTCGCCCACAGGGTGTTCTCGGCAAGAAGCAGAGAATCGGTTAAGGGCACAGGAGAAAAATTATGGATTGGCTAAGCTCTCTAAACCTGACCGCGGGTGAGTTCATCAACGTGCTCACCGCAGCCTACGTGCTGTGTGCCCTCGGTCTAGCTGTGCACTTCGGTTTCACCGGTCTGCTGAACTTCGGTCAGGCAGCCTTCGCGGCGCTTGGCGCATACGGTTTCGCAATTGCGACCCTCGACTTCGGCTGGCCTTGGTGGGGCGCACTGCTCGCCGGTATCTTCGCGGCTGCAGCTTTTGCGCTGATACTCGGTATTCCGACGCTTCGGCTTCGAGCGGACTATCTGGCTATCGTGACAATCGCGGCAGCTCAAGCGCTGGTGTTCTCGTTCCAGTCATCTGCTTTCGAGCAGGTTACGGGTGGTTCGAACGGTCTCTCGGGATTCGGCGAGGACTTCTACTCGCTCAACCCGATCCCAGAAGGTTCATACCCGTTCTCGATCTGGTTCAATGACGAAATCTCGATTCCGTTCAGCAACAAGGAACTCTTCATCCGAATTGTTGCCTGGGGCCTAGTCATCGTCGCAGCGCTGTTCCTGTTCTTCCTGACTCGCAGCCCATGGGGTCGCGTGCTCAAGGGCATCCGCGAAGATGAGGATGCGGTTCGCGCCCTCGGCAAGAACGTATTCGCATACAAGATGCAGGCTCTGGTCATCGGTGGTGTTCTGGCGGCTCTCGGAGGCATGGTCTTCGTGCTCGCTACCGACACCAACCAGCCGGCTACCTGGGTGAGCAACTTCACCTTCATGATCTGGACCGTGCTGCTTCTCGGTGGAGCCGCGACCATCCTTGGTCCAATCGTCGGTGGAATGATCTTCTTCGCTCTGCTCTCGCTAACCGAAGCCGTGTTGGGTGCGATGGTGAAGGCCGACTGGCTGCCATTCCTCGACGTCGCTCAGGTCGGACAGATCCGCTACCTCATGGTCGGTTTGATCCTGATGCTGCTGGTCATCTTCCGTCCGCAAGGAATCTTTGGAAACAAGAAGGAGCTGCAGTTCAATGGCTAATGACATTGTCGTGGGCGAGATCGCCCCAGGCTGCAAAAAGGTCGACCCGATTCTGGTCGCCGACCACGTGACTCGTCAGTTCGGCGGTCTGACCGCGGTCGACGTCGAGCACGTCGAAATCCCACGCGGCAAGATCACCGCTCTTATCGGCCCTAACGGTGCCGGCAAGACCACGCTGTTCAACCTGCTTACCGGTTTCGACAAGCCGAACACCGGCACCTGGTTCTTCGACGGCAAGGATTTGGCCGGCGTTGCCCCTTACAAGGTGGCTCGCCTCGGCATGATCCGCACCTTCCAGTTGACCAAGGCCCTGAGCCTGCTCACCGTGCTCGACAACATGCGCCTCGGTTCGCAGGAACAGTCGGGCGAGGGTCTGCTGCGTGCGCTGTTCAAGCCGCTGTGGAAGAAGCGCGAAGACGAGATCACGGCTCAGGCCGACGAGCTGCTCAAGCGCTTCAAGCTCGACGCCAAGCGCGAAGACTTCGCCGGTTCGCTATCTGGCGGCCAGCGCAAGCTGCTCGAGATGGCGCGTGCACTTATGGGCAAGCCGAAGATGGTGATGCTGGATGAGCCGATGGCCGGTGTCAACCCTGCGCTCACCCAGAGCCTGCTCGAGCACATCAAGAGCCTCAAGGCCGACGGCACAACCGTGCTGTTCGTCGAACACGACATGCACATGGTTCGCCACATCAGCGACTGGGTCATCGTCATGGCAGAAGGCAAGGTTGTGGCCGAGGGTCCACCTGCCGACGTCATGAAGAACCCAGCCGTGATTGACGCGTACCTGGGCGCCCACGCAAACACCGACCTCGGCGACGTCGAGATTTCCTAAGGAGACACAGATGACTACTCATGTTGTGCACGCCGAAAACCTGTTTGCGGGATACCTGCCAGGCATCAACATCCTCAACGGTGCCAGTTTGGTTGCCGACAAGGGTGAACTGATCGGAATCATCGGCCCAAACGGTGCCGGTAAATCGACACTGCTGAAGGCAATCTTCGGCCAGGTCAACATCCGCGAGGGCCGCGTGCTGCTCAACGGTGAGGACATCACCGGGCTCAAGGCCAACCAGCTGGTTTCGAAGGGTGTTGCCTTCGTTCCGCAGACCAACAACGTGTTCCCTAGCCTCACCATCGAAGAGAACCTGCAGATGGGTGTCTTCCAGACCCCTAAGCGCTTCAACGAGCGTTTTGAGTTTGTCACCGGCATCTTCCCTGATCTAGGCAAGCGTCGCGCTCAGAAGGCCGGCTCGCTGTCGGGCGGTGAGCGTCAGATGGTGGCTATGGGCCGCGCCCTGATGATCGACCCTTCAGTGCTGTTGCTCGACGAGCCTTCAGCTGGTCTCTCACCGGTGCGCCAGGACGAAGCGTTCCTGCGCGTCAAAGAGGTCAACAAGGCTGGCGTGACGGTCATCATGGTCGAGCAGAACGCTCGCCGCTGCCTGCAGATCTGCCACCGCGCATACGTGCTGGATCAGGGCAAGGATGCGCACACCGGCACGGGTCGCGAGCTGCTGAACGACCCGAAGATGGTCGAGCTGTACCTGGGCAACCTGGCCGAGCTCTAAACGCATCCCCCATTAGATACCTGCGCATCGCGCGCTTAGAATCGAAGTGTCCGTGGCCCCTCTCTCTGGTCACGGCAAAGCAAAACCCCCGATCTTTCGACCGGGGGTTTTGACTTAGAGCTATTGGTTACTTGACGGTGTTACCGGCAACAACCTTGACTAGCTTGTAGGTACCCGAGGCACCGTAACGGTAGATACCGATGAATGCACCGGTTGGGTCTCCGTTAGCGTCGAACTCGATTGGACCTGATACGCCGTCGTAGTCAACCTTCTTGTTGGCCTTCAGAGCTGCGAGAGCTGCCTTGAACGAGGTCACCTTGACCTTGCCCTTGCCAGCCTTCGAGATGTTGGTCAACTGGCTACGGATGCCAGGGCCGGTTGCGCTCTTAGCTGCCTGAGCTGCGATTGCTGCAAGAACAACTGCGTCATAGGTCTCAGCGCCGTAAACGAACTCCTTGAGCTCCTTGCCGCCCTCAGCCTTAGCGTAAGCAGCCGACAGACGCTTCTTGAATGCGTCGGTCAGTGCCTTACCAGGGTTGGTTCCCTTTGCACCGTTCAGGTACGAGCCGTATGACTCACCCGAGTAGTCAACGAGGTTACCGTCAACGAGGTAGATGTTTCCACCGTTGTAACCCTTTGCCTTCAGAGCTGGCAGAGCCTTCTTCGACTCGTCGTACGAGATCAGAAGAACAGCGTCAGGACCCGAAGCAACAACCTTGTCGACGATCGACGAGAAGTTGGTCTCGTTCTCTGGGAATGCGTATGAGGTTACTGAGCCGCCGCCAGCCTTAACTGACTTCTCTGCAACACCCTTCAGACCAACACCGTATGAGGTGTCCTGGTAGATGATTGCAACGCTCTCAGCGCCATCCTGAAGCATCTGGCTGGCGATTACCTTACCCTGAAGCAGGTCGCTTGGAGCGGTACGGAAGTAGTAGCCGCCGTCCTTCCAAGTTGACAGGTCAGGAGCGGTGTTCGACATCGAGATCTGAACGATCTTGGCGCCGGTGATCTTGTTGATGATGTGGCGGGTTACACCCGAAGCAGCAGCACCGATGACAACGTCAACCTTGTTGGCGATTGCCTTGGTTGCCGACTGGTCAGCGATGTTCAGGGTTGAACCGTCGCCCGAGTCAGTGATGTCGAGGGTTACCTTCTTGCCGAGAACACCACCGGCTGCGTTGATGTCAGCGACAGCAAGGTGCAGACCTGCGATTTCAGGTGGCGAAAGGAATGCCAGCGAACCGGTTAGTGGGATGATCGCCTGGATCTTCAGCTGAGTGTCAGATGCAGATGCTGGAACAACGCTAGTTGCGACCAAACCGGCAGCGGCAGCAGTTGCGAGGAGTCCAGCGGCGATGCGCTTGTTGATTGCGCTCATAAACGTCTCCTAGAGAGTGGATCTTCAATTCGGCAACGAGAGTTGTCGATGTTCATCACTATAGCCATGTAAACGCTTGTAAAACAGGGTTGGCGCACAACTGTTGTAGAAAATAACTCTTTTTTACAAAGGATTGAGACTCGAGCGCACTTTTCGGGTCATATCCAGCGTCAGAACGGCCAATCCGGTCCAGACCAAGGCGAATCCGATCCAGCGCACGAACGACATCGGCTCGTGAAAAACCAGCAGCGCTAGGGCGAACTGAATACTCGGGGTCAGGTACTGCATGAAGCCAACCAGGCTAAGCGGAAGATGCTTGGCTGCGGCACCGAACATGATCAGTGGCAGCGCCGTCATGACTCCGAAGAAGGCAAGCCCAGCGCTCGGCCAAAACTCTTGCCCGAATGCAATTTGCCCGTTCGGCGCGAAGAGCAGAATCTGCCCGATGGCTATCGGCGCGACAAATAGCGACTCGAGAGTGAAAGAAACTAGCGGGCTCACGCGGTCGGCAATCTGATTCTTGACCAACCCGTAAAAACCGAACGACAGAGCCAACGCGAGTGCGATCCAAGGAACGTGTCCGTAATCGGTGGTCAGCAGCGCGACGGCAGCGGCACCCAAGCCGACGGCGACCCATTGGGCTTTGCGCAGTCGCTCGCCCAGGAACACGACGGCGAGAATCACCGTGATTAGTGGATTGATGAAGTAACCGAGCGAAGACTGAACGATCTGGTGCGAGAGCACGCCGATTACGTAGACCTCCCAGTTGACCAGAATCAAGAGGGAGGCGATTGCCAAACGAAGCACCAGCTTGCGGTCTCGAAGCACCTTGACAACAGCGGGCCAGGCTCGGGTCACGGTAACCAACAGCGCTGCGGTCGCGAATCCCCAAAGGATGCGCCAGCCGACCACTTCGCTCACCGGAGCGAAGGCCAGCATCGAGATGAACAGCGGAAAACTGCCCCAGATCAGGTAAGCGCCGAACCCGTAGGTCAGGCCTTTGGCAAGGCTGCGCTGCTCGGGGCTCTGGTCACTCACGGTCTGAGCCTAGCCAGATTCCGCAGTCAGGGTGTGAGCGGATGCCACGGCAAAGAAAAACCCCGACCGCTTGGGTCGGGGTTTTCGAGCTTTGGCCTATTAGCGAACGACTACTGCTAGCACGTCGCGAGCCGAAAGGATTAGGTACTCCTGGCCGCCGAACTTGAGCTCGGTGCCGCCGTACTTCGAGAAGATAACCTTGTCGCCGACGGCAACATCGAGCGGAACTCGGTTGCCCTTGTCGTCGATGCGACCTGGACCAACAGCGATAACCTCGGCCTCCTGTGGCTTCTCTTTAGCGGTGTCAGGGATTACCAGACCCGATGCGGTTACCTGCTCGGCCTCAACTGGGCGAACAACAATGCGATCTTCAAGCGGCTTGATCGAAACCGACATTTTGACCTCTTCTTCAAAATCGTGAATCAACTGGGTTGACTGCATCCACCAAAGAAACCGTTGAGTTAGCACTCTCGGGTGGTGTTTGCTAATGAAAACTTTAGGCTATCGATTAGCAGTCGGTCAAACAGAGTGCCAAAAGTTCGCCAACAGCGAGATTGCTAGCCTTATGGGGTGCAACGAGACGAATTCGCGAGACTGCTGAGCATCGAGGCCAGCACGCTGCTGGCTGAGGTCGGCGACCTCGACGGCAAGGCCGATGTGGTGAAACTCGTCTCTCGCCTACGCGCTCAGGGTCATGACTCACAACTTGTAGCCGCGGTTTTGACTCAGGCAAAACTGCGGCGCAGAGCGAGAGCTAAGTTTGGCGAATTCGCATCCCACATGCTGTTTACCGAGGATGCGCTCGAGCAGGCGTCTCGCCTGCAGGTGGCCGCCTTGCACGCCGGACGTTTTCGCGACGCGGATGTAAAGCACATCGCCGACCTCGGCTGCGGCATCGGCACAGAGTCGCTCGCAATTGCCTCGCTCGGCCTTCGGGTAACCGCCTTCGAACTCGATGAAGTTGCCGCCGCAGCTGCGACCTACAACCTCGCGAGCTTCAGCAATGCCGAGGTGCGGCAGGCCGATGTGACCGAGATTGAACTGGACGAGTTTGACGGTCTCTTCTTTGATCCGGCTCGACGCGAGCTAGCGGGGCCGAAGCGAGCCCAGGCAAAACGCAAGTTTGACCCGGCCGACTATTCGCCGAACTTTGACTTTGTTCTGGAGCAGGCACGACTGAGACCGACGGGCGTAAAGCTCGGCCCTGGGCATCCGCACGAGGCAATTCCCGAGGATGCCGAGGCGCAGTGGATTTCGGTCGGTGGCGATTTGGTTGAACTCACGTTGTGGTTCGGAAAACTTGCTCGCTCTGGTGTGGCCAGGTCGGCACTCCTGATTGGCGGCGGCCAGGTTCACGAGCTCACCTCTGCAGAACGCACCGAAGAGCCAGCCGCGCTGGGCGAACTCGCATCCTATTTATATGAACCGGACAACTCGGTGATCAGATCTCACCTGATTGGCACCCTGGCCCGCAAGCTAGGTCTGCACCTGATCGCGCCCGAGATTGCCTACCTGAGCTCGGCGGACCGGGTTGAATCGCCGTGGCTCAGAGGGTTTGAGGTGCTCGACGTTTTGCCGTTCGACCGCAAACAGCTGAAGGCATATCTGCGACAGCGCGGTATCGGCATCCTCGAAATCAAAAAACGTGGTTCGGATGTTGTTCCCGAACAGCTGCGCAAAGAACTCGCCTTAAAAGGTGAAAGCGCCGCCACCCTGATTGTTACCAGAGTGGGCGACGCTCACCGTGCGATTATTGCTAGCCCGTTAGCCCAGCCGTAAGCCGCGCAGCAGACTAGCTAGAGCTGCTTAGCCCTGGGTGACACCTTCGGTTTCCTCGGGTGCAGGAAGCGCTGGGTCGATCATCATGCCACCCATGTCGTCGTCACCGAAGCCACGGCCACCCATGTGGCCGCCATCGTGGTCGCCCATGCCGCCGCCGAAGTAGCCATACTCGCCGCGTTCCATGTAGTCGTCGAAGTCGCCGAATGGAACCGGACCGAAGCCATACTTGAGGCCCCAGATGCCGAGCGCCAGTTTGCCGAGGCCACCCAGGATTGCCAGACCGATGCCGACGTAACCGATGATGACACCGGCGAGTGCTAGACCGCGCCCCTGCTTGCCGTCGGTCTTGAGCTGGTTGAGCGCGAAGTGACCGGTGATAACGGCCGCCACCGCACCGAAACCAGTGAGAGCGGTAGCAATCGAAACTACCGAGAGTGTGTTGAAACCGGTCAGGTCGATACGCTTGCGAGTCTTTGGTGCCGGAGCCTCCTCGTAAGGGGACTCAGTTGCTACGTCGGCAGCAGCCTCGGCGTTAGAGGTTGGCTGCTGACTTTCTTCGTTGTTCTTTGCCATTTGGCAGATCCTTTCGATTTTGCACGCGGGTGGGTTGGACGAGCGTGCTGTTGCTTGGTGGTTCTGAACACAGTCGAGCAGCGAAGTCTGAGAGTCGTCTGGGATACGGCTGAATGTCGGCTACGAAAATTGCTCGTGAATCCTGAGCGCTCACAGTGACTGAACGTCGGTGACTGCGAGGGTCGATTCGGCTGAAAAGCCCATCGATGATGGCCGTCGCCCAGCCATGATCAACTGTGCGCCAAGCGCCGCAATCATCGCACCGTTGTCAGTGCAGAGCGAGAAAGCAGGGATGCGCAACTCAATGCCCTGCTTCGCGCACTGCTCGGCGGCGACCTCGCGAAGCCGGCGATTGGCTACCACTCCGCCGCCGAGCAACAGGCGTGGCACGTCGTAATCGAGGCACGCGTTGACCGCCTTGGTAACCAATACGTCGACTACCGCCTCTCGGAAACTCGCGGCGACGTCGGCCTTGCTGTAACTCTGCCCAGAGGCTTCGGCGACCTCGACGTGTCGGGCGACAGCGGTCTTAAGTCCGCTAAAGCTGAAGTCATAGCGGTGCTCGGCCATGTCTTTCGGAAGGCTCAGCCCACGCGGAAAACGAATGGCTTTCGGATCGCCATCTGCGGCCGCTCGGTCAATCTCGGGTCCGCCGGGGTACTTGAGGCCGAGCACGCGGGCAACCTTGTCGAAGGCCTCGCCTGCAGCGTCATCGATGGTTTCACCGAGCAGTTCAACGTCATCCAGCAGATTGCGAACCAGCAGCAGAGAGGTGTGGCCGCCGCTAACCAGCAGCGCGATGGTCGGCACCTCAAGCTCGCCCCGCTCGAGCACATCGACACCAACGTGGCCCACGAGATGGTTGACCGCATAGATTGGTTTGCCGGTTGCCACCGCCAGAGCCTTAGCCGCGCCGACCCCGACCATCAGCGCGCCACCCAGACCGGGGCCGTTGGTTACCGCAATCGCATCGATCTCGTCGAGGGTTAGCTTGGCCTCTTCAAGAGCCTTGACCATCGTGGGGCGCAGCGCCTCGAGATGAGCGCGAGCCGCAATCTCGGGAACGACACCGCCGAAGCGCGCATGCTCATCCATCGAACTCGAAATCACATTCGCCAGCAGCTGGTTGCCACGCACGATACCGATGCCGGTTTCGTCGCAGGAGGTTTCGATTCCGAGGACCACTGGCGCATAGCGGCGCAAATCGAGTCGCATCACCAGGGCGTCGACGCCCGACGGACGGTAGTAGTTTTTGCGCACGTCAATCTGCTCAAAACCAAGGGTCCGATAAAGGCTCTCGGCAACCGGGTTATCGGCCCGCACCTCGAGGAAGCACTCCTTAGCGTGGCGAGCAACCGCCTCGTCGAGAAGCGCGCGCATAAGGATCTTGCCGAAACCTTGACCGCGCTGACTTGGGCTAACCGCGATGGTCTGAACGTCACTCTGGTCGCTCGAGGAAAGCTTGCTAAGCCCGGCGTATCCCAGCAGGTTGCCGCCCTCGTCTTGCAGCACCACATAGTAGGTGTGCGGCTCGGTCAGCTCGGCCTGCATGTT
>CAYTNT010000017.1:12869-20603 GCA_964439235.1 uncultured Rhodoluna sp.
ATAGTAGGTGTGCGGCTCGGTCAGCTCGGCCTGCATGTTCTGGCGCGACCACGCTTCGGCCGCAAAGCACTCTTGCTCGAGCAGCATGATCGCGTCGAGATCGGCTGGGCTGGCTAGGCGCAACGCAACTCCGGCTGGCAGCTTTAGCCCCGTGTTTTCGATGGTCACGAGCTCACCTGCTTCGGCTTGGCTGGCACGGCATCGGGTGCGCGCAAGTAAAGTGCGGTGACATCCTCGGATGCGTTGCCCGCAGCCAACTGAGCCAGCAGAACTCGGGCCAGGTTCGCCGCACGGCAGGCCGCGGTGGCTTCGAGGTAACTCACCTGTCGTTCGGCAAGTTCAGCTTGCAGTGCTGCGAGGGTCTGCACTCCGGGGCCTTCGATGCGCACGGGTTGCCCGCCCTCGAGTGCCCGGCGGTAGAGCGACCAGTAAACCTCTTTGCGGCGGGCGTCGGTGAGTACGAGCAGGTTCTGGCTTTCGCCCGCGGTTGTTTCGGCAGGCGCGCCATCTGCGGCCGAACCCGAGCCGGCAACCTCGGCGAGCGCAATCGCATCGTGGCTCACAACACCATAAACCGGGATGCCCCGCCCGACACCAAACATGAGCGCCGCGGCCAGCCCGACTCGCAAACCTGTGAAAGGCGCTGGGCCGCGGCCCACGGCGACCGCATCCACCTGTTTGGGCTGAACACCGGCTGAGTCGAGCACCTGCTGAATACCCTGGCCGATGGTTTCGGCGTGACGCATGATGTCGGGGCTGTCGAATTCGCCCAGCACGCCGCCGGCTTCGTCAACCAGCGCGACCGAGGTTCCGGCAGAGGTGTCAATTGCGAGGATGTGCATCAGCCCACCTCACCCGCGACAGCGCCACCAGCGGCTACGGCCAGGTCTGCTCCAGCAAGGTTTGCCCAGCGCTCACCGTTCGCCCAAACGCTAACCTGCCGAATCTCTGACTCGCCAGTCTGATCGCGCTCGATTTCGACATCTAGCCAACTGTCGGCAAGCCCGTCGGTCAAGCCACGCCCCCACTCGATCAACACGATCGAGTTCGGGTAGTCGATGCCCAGATCATCGAGTTCCTCAGACAGTTTCAGGCGGTACGCATCCACGTGCACCAGCGGAACATCGCTTGCAGCGCGCTTGTGGGTTCGCGCAATCACGAAGGTAGGGCTCGAGACGGTGCCGATGCAGCCGAGGGCCTCGCCGACTCCGCGAGTGAGGGTGGTCTTGCCCGCCCCGAGCGGCCCAGTCAGCACTACCAGATCGCCGGGCTCGAGAACGCGCGCTAGCTTGATGCCGAATTCGTGCATGAGTTCGGGCGTCGCAATTGGCTGGCGAATTACCGCTCGCCCCAGGTTTTCGGTGGTCACTAGTTGACCGCTCCGAGGTAGCGTCGGTTGAATCGACCGCCCATGCGGGTCACGATTTCGTAGTTAATCGAGTCGCTGGCCCTTGCCCAATCGTCAGCGCTTGGAACGCCGGCGGCTGGGTCGCCGAAGATGACAACCTCATCACCGAGAGCAACATCGTCGTTGCCGACATCGACCACGAACTGATCCATGGCAATTCGGCTGGATGCGCCATAGCGCCGCCCGTTGATCGAAACTTCGGCCCCCGGTTGCGCGCTGGCGTTGCGCGGCAGCCCCTCGGCGTATCCCACAGGAATCAGCGCGAGGGTGGTCTCAGCGGCGGTCTTGTGCAGGTAGCCGTAAGAGACTCCGTGGCCGGCCGGCACTCGCTTGGTTTGAATCACGGTCGAAATCGCGGTCATCGCAGGAACCAAGCCGAAGTCTGCCGAACTGTGCTCAACGAACGGGCTCAGGCCATACAGCGCGACCCCGATTCGAACCATGTCGTAGGTGGCTTGCGGGTAGTTCAGGCTGCCGTCGCTCGCGGTCAGGTGGCGCAGCTCAAACTCGACACCGCGTTCGCGGGCAACTACCAGAGCCGCCTCAAACTTCTCGATCTGACGCAGATCATCGGTCTCTGAGGTGCACGAAAGGTGCGAGAAGATTCCAACGCACTGCACGCGACCCTCGGCCACCAGCTCTCTAGTGCGCTCTAGCAGGCCGGGCCAATCGGCTTCGCTCGAACCGTTTCGACCGAGACCGGTATCAATCTTCAGATGGATGCGCCCAACGCGACCGGTTGCCGCACTGGCTGCCGAGATGCGCTCGAGTTGCTCTAAGTTGGCGACCCCGAGTTCGATTCCTGCATTCAGGGCCGAGTGAAAATCTTCGCGAGGCGAGTGCAGCCAGGCCAGAATCGGCAGATCGATGCCGGCATTGCGCAGCGCCAGCGCCTCAGAGATGTCGGCTACGCCGAGGTAATCTGCGCCGACCGATTCGAGCTTGCGCGCAACCGGAATCATGCCGTGCCCGTAGGCGTCGGCCTTGACCACGCACATCACGAGCGGACGCGAGCCATCAGCTCTGGTGACCTTTGCGGTCATGGTCTTGAGGTTGGTTGCGACGGCATCCAAATCGATGATTAGTTCACGCAACTTCGCCTCCTTCGGTTCGCGACTCGGCAATCACGTAGGCGATTGCCACGCCTCCATCATGCGCTATCGACAGGTGTAAATGCGAGACACCCAACTTTGCGGCTGCGCTTTGCGCGGCCCCCGCGAGGTGCAGGTGCGGCTTGCCGACGGCATCCTTTCGCACTTCGAAGTCTTGCCAACTGAAATCGGTGGCGTCACCGAAGGCCTTGATGGATGCCTCTTTCGCGGCAAACTTGCCCGCGAGCGTGGCGGGTTTGGTCGATTCGGCCAGTTCGTTTGGCGTAAACAATCGCTCGGACATACCCGGGGTGGCCAACTTGGCCTCAAACCGAGCGATGTCGACCACGTCGACACCAATTCCGATGATGGGCATTTGCTACTCGACGGTTACCGATTTAGCCAGGTTGCGTGGCTGGTCAACGTCGAGACCCTTGGCGGTCGAAAGCTCGAGTGCGAAGGCCTGCAGCGGAATCACGGTCAGAATCGGGCTGAAGATGTTCTCGCTGCGCGGCACGAAGATCACGTGCTCGGCATACTGGCCAACCTGGTCGTCGCCCTCTTCGGCAATCGCAATCACGCGAGCACCTCGGGCCTTGATCTCCTGAATATTCGAGACCACCTTCGGGTGCAGCGAATCAATATCGCGTGGGCTCGGAACGATCACGATGACCGGCTGTCCCTCTTCGATCAGAGCAATCGGGCCGTGCTTCAGCTCGCCCGCGGCGAATCCCTCGGCGTGGATGTAGGCGAGCTCCTTGAGCTTCAGCGCACCTTCCATGGCGATCGGGAAACCGACGTTGCGGCCCAGGAACAGCACCGATTTGGCGTTCGCCATGTCCTTGCCCAGTTGCTTGGCGAGCGCGAGTTCGTCGATTACCTCGCTAACCTTGGCCGGCATCTTGAGCAGTTCTTGGCCGAGGCGCTTGAGCTCTGCGACCGGCAGGGTCTGGCGACCAGCTGCGTTGCGACCCTCTGCCAGCCAAAGGGCCAACAGCATGCCTGCTGTGATCTGCGCGGTCAAAGCCTTGGTGGATGCGACCGCGACCTCTGGCCCGGCGTGGGTGTAGATGACCGCATCCGATTCGCGAGCCAAAGTCGCACCCTGGGTGTTGCAAATCGAGAGCACCTTGGCGCCCAGCTCTTTAGCGAAGCGAGTCGCCATGAGGGTGTCCATGGTTTCACCCGACTGGCTGACCGCAACGATCAGGGTGTTCGGGGTGACGATCGGGTCGCGGTAGCGGAACTCGTGCGAGAGTTCGACCTGAACCGGAATCCGGGCAAATTTTTCGATCGCGTACTTGGCCACGTCGCAGGCATAACTCGCGGTGCCGCAGGCGACCATGATGATGCGCTCGATTGCGCCGATGTCGCTGAGCGAGAGGCCATCCATCTCGTCGAGTTGAACCGAACCGTCAGACGCGAGTCGGCCCATGAGAGTGTCGGCAACGGCCTGAGGCTGGTCGGCGATTTCCTTGGCCATGAACGAGCTCCAGCCGCCCTTGCTGGCCGCAGACGCATCCCAGTCGACGGTGAATTCATCGCTGTGCACGGGCTTGCCGTCGAAGCTGCGAACCTCTACCGAGTCGGCGCGCAGAATCACGATTTCGTCTTGGCCAACGCTGATCGCACGCTTGGTGTGCTCGACGAATGCGGCCACGTCTGAACCGAGGAAGTTTTCACCCTCACCCAGGCCAATAACCAGTGGCGCATTGCGACGGGCTGCCAGCACGACATCCGGCTGGTCTTCGTGAATTACAAGAATGGTGAATGCGCCGTGCAGTCGGTTGACCACCTTGGCGAATGCGCTTGGCAGGTCACCGGTGGCGGCAAACTCGCGGGCGATTAGGTGAGCGGCAACCTCAGAGTCGGTCTCGCTCGAGAATCGAGTGCCCTCGGCCAGCAGTTCGGCCTTTAGCTCGGCAAAGTTTTCGATGATTCCGTTGTGGATCAGCGAGAGCTTGGACTCTGGGCCGCCCAGGTGCGGGTGGGCGTTGCCGTCGGTCGGAGCGCCGTGGGTTGCCCAGCGAGTGTGACCGATTCCGATGTGCGCGGTCGGCAGCGGCTGGGCGTCGATCTCAGCAATCAGGTTGTCAAGCTTTCCGGCCTTCTTGCGGGTCTGCAAGCCACCGCCCGGGGCGATCAGCGAGACTCCTGCGGAATCGTATCCGCGGTATTCCAGACGACGCAGTCCACCTAGCAAAACTTCGAGGGTTGACTTCGGGCCGACATAGCCAACGATTCCACACATAGGTTCTAATTTACCTTCGACTTAGGGCAGAATGGCTCTTTGTGAGCGTCCCACTGAGCCCTTTCGTCGAGATTTCTCGTGCTGACTGGGCTGCCCTGGCCACCAGCAACGAAACACCGCTGACGGATGCCGAAATCGCCCAAATTCGCGGTCTCGGAGACTTTCTCGATATCCGCGAGGTGACCGAGGTTTACCTGCCGCTTTCTCGACTGCTGAACCTGTACGTGGGTGCAACTCAGAGTCTGCACGAACGCGAAAGCCAGTTTCTCGGCGAGCGCGCCAAGAACGTGCCATTCGTAATCGGAATCGCCGGTTCTGTGGCCGTGGGCAAGTCAACCGTGGCTCGTCTGCTGCGCGAGCTGCTCTCGCGCTGGCCCGGCACCCCAAAGGTCGCACTGGTTACCACCGACGGCTTCCTGCACCCGAATGCCGAGCTAGAGCGTCGCAACATCATGCACCGCAAGGGATTTCCGGAATCCTACGACCGCCTCTCACTGCTCAAGTTTGTTGCCGACCTCAAGAGCGGTGCCGAGCGAGTTGAGGCCCCGGTCTACTCGCACCTGGTCTACGACATCGTTCCCAACGAGAAGATCGTGGTCGAGAGCCCCGATGTTGTAATCATCGAGGGTCTCAACGTTTTGCAGCCGCCGGCGATTGGCCAAGAGGTTGCACTGAGCGACTACTTCGACTTCACGATTTATGTCGATGCCGAGGTTGAACACGTTACCTCGTGGTTCATCGGTCGCTTCGAGAAGCTGCGCGAGTCGGCGTTCACCGATCCGGCATCCTACTTTCACCGCTATGCCGAGATGCCTTACGAGCAGGCGCTCGCCCGAGCAAACGAGATTTGGCGAACCATCAACCTGCCGAACCTGACCGAGAACATTCAGCCGACCCGATCGCGGGCCAAGCTGGTGCTGCGCAAGGGCGCTGAGCACTCGGTCGAGCGCGTTCTGCTACGCAAGAGCTAGTCGACTACTTGATTCGGTACTTCTTCATCAGCGCGGCCACTGCGGTCTGCTGCTTCTTGAACCAAGTGATGCTGCGCTGCTGTTCTGCCTTCGCGTTGTCGTTCGAGTAAGGCCCGATGACAGTCGAAATCTGAGTCATGAAACCGGTCAGATTGATTGCGCTGGCCTTGGCCGAGGTTGCCTTGAGTTTCTGCAGGTAAAGGGTGCGGCAAGGCTGGTACCTCAGACACTTCTGAAACAGGATGCCTCTCGGCAAATCTGCTTGTCCCTTGTGGGTGTACTTGATCCACGGGTAGGCGGCGCGCTGGGCATCCATCGCAAAAGTGAACTCATCGAGCAGTGCGGGCGTCTCGCGGTTTTCACCGAAGTTCTGGTCGGTTCCCCAAGGAATCATGGTGAACTTGCCGGCGGCGTTGCTGCGCAAGAAGTAGTTGTTGATGATCGGGCCCGAGTATGCGTCCCAACCGCCGAGAATGTTCTCGACGGCAAACTGGGTCACCAGCCTGTCGCGGTCGGTGAACTTGTTCATTTCGGCCCACCAGGTTCTCGGGTTCGAGATGTTTGCCACCTGAATCAGCTTGGTCAGGTCGTTCTTGTTCGGGGTGGTAGCCCAGCCCTCGTCAACCAAGAATGCGCCGTCATTTTCACCACCGTTGTCTTTGCCCGGCAGCAGATCCTGAAACGCTTGGCCCTCATACAGGTGCTGGGTCACATCCTTGAATCGCTTGCTCAAGAAGATGTCGTCGGGCGTCTCAATGTTCGCGTAAATGCCCTTGGATGTGCCGTTGACGAACACTTCGGCCCAACCGGTCTTCGGTGCCACCACACCCATCTCGTTGAACAGGCGATAGCTCGACACCTCGTGAATCAGCGAGGTGTCCTGAGTCATCGAGTGCAGGGTCATGTTCTTGAGTCCGAGGAAACGTGCGCCGCTAAGGCTCGCACCCCAGTTGAATTTGAGTTTCATGCTCGGCTTGGCGCGCAGCGGCTGGATCGAGGTTGAGCCCTTGAGGCGCATCCCGATGCTCATTTGAGCCGATTCGCGATCACCGTTCACGAACTTGACCTTCGCGGCCACCCAGGTTTTGAACGTGCGCGAGTTGTTCAGAGATGCCTCGCTCGCCTGTGGCACTTCGAGATAGACCTTGGTCACCGAAAAGTTGTCGTAGATGTCGGTGAGGGCAATCGGGTTGGCCGCCTTTGATGGGCTAACACCGAGCAGAAGTGTGGCCACCAGTGCCAAAACGAGGGATGCGCCGAGCGCTCGATAAGTATTTGGTTTCGATTCGGTTGAGTGCTGCACTGCGGTCATTATTCGAGAGTAATCTGAGCCGGTGACCGAAATCAACACGCTCCCCTTTATCGTTGCGCTTCTGATAGACATCGTCTCGGTTGCCCTGCTCGCCTACGTTTTCTATTACCGTCGCCATTCAAAGCGAGACATGGCAATCGCCATCGCGACCATCAATTTCACGCTGTTTGCGCTGGCCGGAGCGCTTGCCAGCTTCACGCTGTCGCTCGGCGTCGGCTTCGCACTCTTTGCCGTGATTTCGATCATTCGCCTTCGCTCCGATGAAGCGGGCTGGCTCGAAATGTCGTACCTGCTGGTCGCATTGGCCGTCGGCTTGATTCTCGGTCTGCCAGGCTATTCGCTGGCCGTTCAGGTGGTTTACGCGGCGGTGCTGGTGCTCGGAATGTACATCATCGATCACCCAAAGGTCTTCGCGCGCAATTCGCGACGCCGACTTTCGATGACGGTTGACTTCGTCGAGCTTGACCCGACCCAGTTGCGCGAGCGCACTTCGGTGGCGCTCAGCGGCGCTTCGATTCACGAGATAGTGATTAAGTCGGTGGCGGCAAATCCACCCAGCATGAAGTTGGATGTAACTCTGCGCTAGAGCGCTGACGGCTCGGGCCGCCACGCGATTAGAGAGCTAGGCGCTTCTCGACCACGCGGGCGATGCGATCGGCCCAGGACTGTGCCGAACCCTCGTCGGCTGCCTCGACCATAAC
>CAYTNT010000018.1:0-20567 GCA_964439235.1 uncultured Rhodoluna sp.
CGATCTTCACCGAAATGCCCACGGGCGGCGGCCAGATGGGTTTTGGTTCAGAGTTAGTTGCTGTGCCGGGCTGCTTTACGCCCCGGGCGTCGAGCACCACAAAGCCAAGAATTGGTTGGCCGGTCAGCATGACCTGTCAGGTTTACAACACCACCTACGGGGCTCCGCGCGAGCAGAATTACACCTGGTTCCGTAACGGACAGCAGGTCGATTCCAGCGGTTCGTCTAGCTACCAGCTTCAACCCGCGGATGCCCTTGCGCGCATGCACGTTGGCTATCGCGGCACCTGGCCAAACGGTGCCGTCATGACTCACTATGCCGAGGTTGCCGAGAAAGCTTTGCCGATGGCGGCGATCAGCTCGGTGGCGATTGCTGGTGCGGTCAGGGCTGGAAGCACACTCACCGCCCGCACAACCGGCACACAGCCCGGCGCAGACGTCACCTACACCTGGTACGTCGACTATCAGGTGGTGGCCAACCAAACTTCGAGCACTTTCACCGTGAGCCGCGACCACCTGGGCAAGGCGATTCACGTGCTCGCCACCGTGAAGATGCCGGGGCATGAGAACTCGAATCTGTTGAGTAAGCCGGTCGCATCCACCAAGCTCGCCGACCTAGATGTTCGCAACAACGGCTACAAACCGATCTTCTCGACCATCAAGCCGAGCCAGACGCAGTACGACATCAAATACACCACGTCGCCCAAGGTGACCGCCGAGATGCTCGCGAAGCAGCAGCGGTTGATCCAACGTGCCGCCGACTACTGGAGTTTCGAATACCAGCCGGTCGGCGTGAACGTGCTTTACTTCACCGAATCAGAGGGGCAGTGGGCCGACGATTTCATGGCGACCCAGCCGAACTGGAGCAACAACAGCGGCGGCACAATTCAAAACCGAATCAAACAGAGCGGATGCGGATTCGCGGTGGCGTTCAAGGCCAACGGCAGGCAGGTGTTTTTGCAGTGCCTGTCAGAGACCCAAACAGATCTGGCCTATGACCAGGTTGGTCCGCACGAGTATTCGCACTGGGTGCAATACGAAATCGAAGCCAACCTATTTGTGCGCATGCCGGCTTGGCTGGTCGAAGGCACCGCAAACTACTACGGCATCGCAATCGGCCTTGCCGAAGCCGACGGGGGCATGTTGGCCGCCAACTCATCGCTCGCGGGGCATGCAACCCAGTACGACCTGGGCATTCGCGCGCGATTCGCATCCTTCAAGCTCTTGGATATGTTCCGCGCCGGATCTAGCGATGATGTGACCTTCATTCTGAATCGGTCTGGGCCGGTTTGGGAGCAATACCTGATGGGCTCGCTGGTGAGCGAATGGCTGGTTTGGAAGTATGGCCCGAAGACCTACTTCAACTGGGTGAAGGAGGTTATCGACACCCGAAGCGGCTGGGATAAAACCGATTTCGGCCCGACCAACGACATTTTCAAGCGGCACTTCGGCTTCGAGTGGAGTGACCTATCGCGCCAAATGGCACCTTATCTGGCCACTCGTGCCGATCAACTGCAGTCCGCTTGGGTTTCGACTAACCTGACCAAGATCCAGGCACCAAAATCCACTGCGGGTGGCGGGTTCCGCTACGATTTTCCGCGGTTTGTAGGCAGCACCCCGCAACCTGCCGGTGAGACTCAAGGATGGCTGCACCAGCGCCTCGCCAACACCGGCGTTCGCTCGGTAGAGTGCGTCGGTTACACGTCAATTCGACCTACCGCTGCCGCGCGTCAACTGGCACAGGCCAGGGCAAGGGCGGTGTGCGATTCGGCATCGCGCTTCATCATCGAGCAGCAGCGAACACCCACCACCAAGGTTGTTGTTGCGACCACTCGAGACCGAAGTTTGATTTCGCAGGTTGAGATAGTGCTTCGATGATTCGCAAACTCTTAGCCACGGCTGCCATCGTGGCGCTACTCGGCCTCGCGACACCCACCACGGATGCGCTTGCCGCGACACCCAAGATTGGCGCATCCTGCACGAAGTTGAACCAGCAGGTGGTCGTCAAGTTCATCAAACTCAAGTGCGTGAAGTCTGGCACCAAGAAGGTCTGGAAACGCATCGGCAGCGTTCCGAGGCCCGCACCTAAGCCAACGATTACGCCGACACCGAGCCCGACAGCGCCGATCCTGTTCGACCAGAGCGGTTCACCTGCCTCGGTTTGCAAGCTGCCTCAGGCCTCGTATCGCGACGATGTTCAGTCGGGCTGGCCGCGCAACCCGGCACGCATCCTGCCTATCGGAAATATCAACTATGCGATGCTGTTTGTCGACTTCGCTTCGGCGCCAGCCGTTCAGACCACCGAAGCGGTCTACGGCATCATCTCGCCGATGTCAGAGAACGAGTTCACCGAGCAGTCATCGGGTCGATTGAACCTCAAGTATCTGCCGCACTCGAAGTGGTTGCGCCTGAATGGTGATCCAAAGAGTTATGACTTGCGAACGTTCTTCGGTCATCGACAACTGATTGCCGATGCGATTTCAGCGGCCGACGCCGAGTACGACTTTTCGAAAGTCGATGGTGTGGTGGTGATGACGGATCCGCGAACCACGCCACTGGTGAACGGGCCTGCCCTTACTGCGATTCGTGGCATGGGAATCTGGGCCGATGGCAAAGAGATTTTGAACGGCACAAACTCGGGCGCTGACCTGCGCTACTGGGGATACCGCTGGGCGAACCACGAAATCAGCCACAACTTCGGCTTGCCCGACCTGTACGCCTATAACTCAAACACTCAGCTGTCGGCGCACCGATTCGTCGGTGACTTCAGCTACATGGGTCTAATCAACGGCACCGCACCCGGACTCACCGGCTGGGAGCGCTGGAGCCTAAACTGGCTCACCGACGACCAGATGCTGTGCGAGCCCAAGGTAGGACAGAAGTTCAGGCTCTCGGCAGTGGCGAACAACACCGGAACCCGCATGGCGGTGCTCAAACTTGGCGGCACGAGAGCGATTGCCCTCGAGTATCGCATCCAGACCGGAATGGATGCGCGCATGGGCCAAGCCGGCGTACTTGCATACTCGGTTGACACCTCGATTGCCTCGGGCGACGGCACGATTCAGGTGATTCCCGAGCAGGTTGCGTCTCACTCGACGCCAGCAACAGCGCTCTACGAAGTTGGCGATGAAATCAGCTTCGGCGGTCGAACCTTCAAGATCATTTCGATGGATGCGACCAGCGCGGGCATCGAACTCGTGAAGTAGCCTTGTGGTCATGAAGCACGAACCGCTGTACTCAGTTGAACGCACCTACCCGGTAACCCTCGAGCGTCTCTGGCAAGCCTGGTCAGATCCAAAAGAACTCGAAGCCTGGTACAGCCCGGTTGATTTGTTTGTGGTGCCGGGCTCGGTCGAGAACGAGGTTCGAGTCGGGGGAGTATGGGCCGTGGCCGTTGACGTCAGCAAGTACTCGATGCCAAACGCCTACTTTTTCGGCAGCTACACCGAGGTTGAGCCGCTGCGCAAAATGGTTCACACGATGCACTACACGCAGGATGCCACCGAGGCAGCCGCCCGCGACGAATCAACCGAGTTCCACGTGATTGTGATCGATTTCGAGCAGCGCGAAGACGGTGCCTGGTGCCGTTTCTCCCAGTTTGGCGAAATGCCAGCCGAGCAGGCCGAGATGTCGCGTCAGGGAATGACTAGCTACTTTGAGAATCTTGCCCGTTTCTTCAACTAATCTGTAACGAATTCTTCGCAACTTTATAGCAAAGTACGTTTTTGCCTATTTCCTCTCGGTAATGTTGGGTTAGCCACACATTCTGGAGAAAAACTGATTATGCAAAAACTGGCAGCGCTAGGACTATCCATTCTGTTGATAAGTGCAGGTGCGCTTCCGGCATCGGCCACAGCCCTGCCAGACGCGAGTGTCGCGTTTACGAAGATCGCGAACCTGCCTGGAACCTATAGCCCAGCTTCCACAATGTATAACGTATGGGGCTCAGGTCAGCCGTATGACGCCAGTGATGACGGAACTTACCAAATCGCGGCCGATGGTTATGCGTACAACGGTGGTAACGGCTTCAATTCAACAGGCCGGAAGGTCTACATAACCTCAAACGGAGGCACTACTTGGTCAGACTCAGGGCTGCCAGACGGTGAGTGGGGTCCAGTTTCTGTGTCCGGTGACGGCCGCTATATGCTCGCAGGTTCATACGGAAACAACTCGACAGTATCGACAGCGGATGACGGCAAGCTTTACCGCTCGAGTAACTTTGGTGCGACATGGGTCGACGTAACCCCTGCAGGTGGTCAACGCTTTTTCTGGGATGCCAAAATCTCGCGAGATGGATCCACAATGGTCGCCAGCTCAGACCACACCAACATCCCACTGCTCTCAACTGACTCTGGGGCGACCTGGGCGGAAATCCCTGGTTTTACAGCGGGGGCCTGGCGAGACCTTGCAATCAGCGGCGATGGAAAAGTAATCGCAACCTGCAATAACGACGGTGCGGGTAACGGATTGGCTCGAATCTTTATTTCTCGGTCGAACACCCGCGCTCACACCTGGTCGACTTTTACGGAATCGGTGGACAGGACGGCAGGCATCTGCGGCTCAATGGACATGGACGACTCAGGCAACCTTTTGATTGCGATGTCTTGGACTGTGGAACCAATCAACATCTTCAAGTACGCCAACAGCGCCTGGGCTCTTGATTCGAGCGTGACCACGACTACAGGGGCGCAATCAACTGTTGGTTGGGTGAACGGGGTTGCGATTTCTGGTGACGGCACCAAGATAATCATGGGCGGATGGGATCAAGACAATGACCTCATTTCCGTCGATGGTGGACAGACTTGGAAAGTTTTGAAGATTTCCCAATTGGCGACCAAAACAGGTGTCTCGACTGTAAGCAGAGACGGCACTAAGTTCTACACTGCCGCAACTGACGGCTTCTATGCTTCGTCCACAACGCCTCAAGCTCAGCAACAACAAGCCCAGCAAGCTCAGCAACCCCAGCAGCAGCTAAACACTGCACCGGCGCTCAAAGGCATCGTCGGACCTAGGTCGTTCACCGTCGGGGCAGCTCCAGAAGTCACTCTGGTTGTCGAGGATTTCAAGACAACTTCGACGGTTCACTTGGGCGACAAGTTGCTGACCTCAAGGCTCGGTGCAAACTCAAACGTAACAGTCCAATTGCCCGAGGGCTTGACTCCAGGTAAGTATGACCTAGTGATCAAGACTGAAGCTGGAAGTGTGCGATTCGTGGATGCCGTGCGGATAATTCCCGTGCCACCTAAAGCCACAACTCAAGGCCTTCAGAAGCGATCGATTGTTTGCGTGAAGGGCACGTCGAGTAAGACAGTTACTGGAACCTCACCAAAATGCCCGAAGGGATTCAAAGTCAAAAGGTAATGGCATCCGCCTTAGTTCGTTTGCGAATCTTGCAAGGCACTTCGGCGGCCAGCTCTAAGCACCGCGGGGCCGAACACAATAAGAACCGCGGCTGAGATGACTCCGCCGACCAGCAACACCTCGCGCACGCCGAAGATGCCGATCAAAAGTCCGCCGGCACCGCTAGCAGACACCGACGAGAACGTGACGATGGCGCTGACCGCTGCCATAACGCGTCCTCTGGTTTCGGTCTTGCTTCGACGGATGATGATTCCGACGCCGTAGGCGTTGAGCATCGAGTTGCCGAGTCCCGCGACAAAACTCAGCGCGAGCGCAACACCCCAGTGCCAGGCCTGCGACAGGCCGATTACGGTAAGCACCAGCGCACCGATTGCCCCGATAACGATACTCGGTTGGCGCGCGACAGGCACCTTGATAAGCGATGCTGTCGCGCCACCGGTAACGCTTCCGATAGCGAATAGGCTGCCGGCGAGGCCGTAGATGAAGGCATCACCGCCCAGTTCGTCGGTAATCAGGAACACTTCGCCGACGTTGATTACGCCGAGCGCCAAAATCAGAACAGCGAACAGGATCACCAGTGAGCGCATCAGATCGTCGCCGAAGACTTCGCGAACGCCGTCCATGGCCTTGAGTTTCTCGCCCTCTTCGTGAACCACGCCGGGTCGGTTGATCTTGAGCAGCAGGATGGTGGTGGCCAGGATGAAGAACGAAATCGCGTCGATGATGAACGGCCAAAAGTAACCCGAGGCGGCAACCAAAATGCCGGCGAGGGCTGGGGCGAAGAGGTTACCGAACGAGCTGTAGGTCTGCTGAATACCCATCGCGCGCGGAACGTCATCCTTCGCCGCAATTGTCGGCAGGGCAGCGTTGAACGATGCTCCGACTGCCACACCGCAGGATGCCGTCAGCGCGAGCGCAACGTATGTCCACCAATGGGGTGGGTTGAAAGCCAGCGTCAGGTTGCTGAGGCCCATGAAAACCAGCAGCGGTGGAATCAGTTGACGGGTGCTGAACTTGTCGGCTAGCAGACCAGCAACCGGTGCGAGAACGATGGTCGGAATCATCATCGACAGCAGAATGAAGGATACGCCGATGGGTCCAACGGCATCCTTATCGCGCAGGATCACCGTGAAGGTCGTCATCGAGCTGCCCATCCAGCTCAGAGCGCCGGCGACGCCCAACATGTGAAGTTTTTTCCAATTAGTCGTTTGCACCCGAACAGCCTATTGCTCGGCGGTCAGAACGCTCAGGATTTAGAAGTCGGCCTGATTGACGATCGAAACGAGGAAGTGCCAGCCAACCCACCACCACGCACAAATGATTGCGATTCGTGTGGTTCGATGGTGCAGCAGGCGGTCAAACAGTTCGGCGACCGACGCCGTTTTGCCCTTGCGGTCGCGGGTAGCGAGCCAGAGAATTACTCCGGCGATGACGAAGGCGAGATAGCCTGCAATTGTGATCCATCTGGTCATCGTTTGTGGCTCCAGAGTCTCAAGAAGCCCATGCCGGCCAGGATCCAGCCCACGACGAAAAGGGTTTGACCGAGCGGGTAATCCAGCAGCGGATCAATCAGCACCGAAATCGTCGGAAACTCGGTGAGGGTGCCCTGGAGCTGCCCGAGGATATTGGCCACAAGTTCCCAGATGCAGAGCCCGACGCCGATGATCGCCCAACCAAAACGGGCACGGCGGATGCGCGCATCCGACCGAGGTTTAGCGCTGGTGTCCGGATCCCAGTTGAAGATGATTGCGCAGACGCCAATCGCCAGCATCACCAGACCATAGAAGGGTGTGTGGCGCGGAATCGCTACCAGAGCCGCGGTCGCCAGCGTCGCCCACAGCAGTATTCGATTGCGATTGAGTTTTGGCTGCACGATAAAGATGCGTTCGGGTTTGTCGAACTGACTCATTACGGCAAGCGCAACGAAAGTCCAGAAGATGATTGCGTCGCCCACCGAACCGCGAAAGATTTGAAACGCGGCCGTGATCACGAACATCCAAATCCACGGATGCCGCAAGCGCATCCCCACCTGTTTCATATCCAGAGCCTATAGTCTGAACCGGTGAGTGCGGCAGAGATTGACGAATATCTAGCGGGCGTGGATGCGCCAGCGCGCGAAACCCTGCAAATCGTGCGCGAGCGGATTCTCGAAATCATGCCCGACGCAGAGCAGTGCATCAGTTACGGCATGCCGGGTTTCAAGATTCGGGTGGGCAAGAAACTCAAGGCTTTCGCTGGCATTGCCGCATTCAAGAATCACCTTTCGTATTTTCCGCACAGTGGGCGAACCTCGACCACCCTGGCTGAACAGCTCGAAGACTATGACCTGATTCCTAGTGGAGTTCAGTTTCAGCGCGGTGAACCACTGCCGCTCGAGGTTATCCGTATGCTTATCGATGCTCGACTCCAAGAGATAGAAGAAGACAAATGAACCCAATCGGTATCGCACTCGCAACCTTGGCCGCATTCCTAATCGGCTTCGCGCTGTTCAACGGCAAGACGCTGTACCCGGTTTGGTATCGAGCAATGGGCAAAGAGGTTCCGACCCGCCCTGAGGTCATGACCGACAAAGACAAGCGCGATGCCGGCGTTATGTTCGGCGCGACTTTGGCATCACAGCTTGGTCAAGCAATCGTTATGTCTTGGTTGATCGATGTTTGCCACCGTGCTTACGGCGGCATGAACCCGCTGACCGGCGCATTTGTGGGTTTGGTCGTCGGTATTGGAATCTCGGGATTCAGTTCGCTGTCGCACCGACTCTTCTCGGGGCAGGGTTTCAAGGTTTGGGCCATCGAGATTTTCGGTGACGTAGTCGCACTGGTTGCGATGGGCGCTATTCTCGGCGCTTTCTACCTAGACTAGGCCGCTATTCGCTCTTTTTGACGACCTGGTTGGTGCCGACCACAACGGCACCACGGGCAACCGGCTTGGTCACCATGGCGTTTGCGCCAATCTTGGCGTCATCCTCGACAAGGATGTTGCCGATCACCTTCGCGCCCGCACCAATCACGACGTTGTTGCCGATGGTTGGGTGGCGCTTGCTTCGAGTGAATTCGTTCGCTCCCAGAGTTACCTGGTGGTAGATCAGCACGTCGTCGCCGATCTCGGCGGTCTCACCGATTACAACGCCGACACCGTGATCGATTACGAAGCGGCGGCCAATCTTGGCGCCAGGGTGAATTTCGATGCCGGTCCAGAACTTTGCCCAGTTCGAGATCATTCGAGCCAGGATGCGCAAGCGCCAACGCCACACACGATGCGCGATGCGATGGGTCCAGACGGTCCAGAGGCCGGGTGAAGTCAGGATCAGTTCGAGTGCGGTCAGCGTTGCCGGGTCGCGGTCCAGGCCGGCCCTAATGTCTTCGCTGAATCTGCTCAACTTTTTGGAGTGAATTCCTCTTGAATGTCGCGGTAAAGAGTTGTCGATAGATAACGCTCGCCAAACGACGGGATGATAACTACAACAATCTTGCCAGCAAATTCTTCCCTGTGCGCGACCTGAGAGACGGCCCAGGCGGCAGCGCCAGACGAGATTCCAGCGAGGATGCCCTCCTCGGCAGCCATGCGTCGCGCGTAGCCAAAGGCATCCCCGTTTGCTACCGAAATGACCTCGTCGTAGACGCTGGTGTCGAGAACGCTAGGGATAAAGTTTGGGCCGATGCCGGCGATTGGGTGGCCTGCGGCCTGACCGCCCGTGAGCAGTGGCGAGGCGGCTGGCTGAACCGCAATCACCTTGATGTCTGGGTTGAGTTCTTTGAGGCGCTGGCCGGTTCCGGTGATGGTTCCGCCGGTGCCCGAACCGGCAACCAGAGCGGCAACCTTGCCCTCGGTGTCGCGCCAGATTTCCTCGGCGGTGGTTTCGCGGTGAATCTGCGGGCCGGCTGGGTTGTCGAACTGGCGAACCAGGATCGAGCCAGGGATCTCTTTGCCGAGCTGCTCTGCCTTGGCTACCGAACCGGCCATGCCTTCGGCGGCAGGGGTCAGCACAACCTCGGCACCGTATGCGCGGGTGAGTACCTTGCGCTCGAGCGACATCGAGTCAGGCATGACGATGATCACGCGGTAGCCGCGGGCGGCACCGACCATGGCCAGCGCGATACCGGTGTTGCCCGAGGTCGCTTCGATGATGGTTCCACCGGGCTGAAGCTCGCCCGATTCCTCGGCGGCATCCACCATGGCGATGCCCAGGCGATCCTTGACCGAGCTGGATGGGTTGTAGAACTCAAGCTTGGCGTACACCTTCGCGGCACCGCCGTCAGTGACGCGGTTTAGGCGCACGAGGGGAGTGTTGCCGAATGCTTCGGTGATGTTGTTGTAGAGAGCCATCTTGGTTCCAATCTGTTACGTCTGGAGTTCGAACCCGAACACTTAAAAACCTATTCCAGTTTCGAGGCTCGGGATTTCATGTTTACGGTTAGTTACGCCTCATTAGGGTCGGGCGAAGTGCTTTTGAACGAGCCCATGCAGCTTGCCGTTGGTCGCGAGAACGCTAGAAGTTTCGGGTGTTAGATCGCCCTCGAGTGCGCTGAACGAACCGCCGGCCTGCTTAACGATTGGCACCAGGGCAGCGATGTCGTAAATCTTCAAATCGTGCTCGGCAACGATCTCGAGAGCACCTTCGGCCAGCAGCATGTATGACCAGAAGTCGCCGTAGGCGCGAGTACGCCAAACCTTGCGGCTCAGTTCGATTAGATCATCCATATAGCTGGCTTGATCCCACAGTTGCAGGTTGTTGTAGCTGAGGCTCGCGTGCTCGAGGTCGGCGATGCCCGAAACATGGATGCGTCGCACGCTGCCGTCCAAGTCGCTCGTGAATGCACCTCCCGGCGCTGCCCACCAGCGTCGACCTAGCGCTGGCGCAGAAACCACCGAAACCGTCGGTTTGCCGTCGACAGCCAGGCAGATCAGGCTCGCCCAAACCGGAACGCCGCGCATAAAGTTGGCGGTTCCGTCGATTGGGTCGATGATCCAGGTGCGGTTGTTCGAGCCGCTCGAGTTTCCGTATTCTTCGCCAATGAGCGAGTCACCTGGGCGGTGCTCGGCCAGCATCCCCTTGATTGCGGCTTCTACCGAACGGTCGGCGTCGGTCACCGGAGAGCGGTCTGGCTTGGTTTCAACCTTGAGATCAAGAGCGGTAAAGCGCTCGAGCGAGATCTGGTCGGCGACATCGGCCAGTTGCAGGGCAAACTCGAGATCGGCTTCGTAGGTCACAGCAAGAGTTTATTCTCGGTTGCCATCGGTGGATGCGCTGCTCGCGCTCGCCATTAGGCGACGCAGTGAGTCCACACGGGCAAGACCAGCTTCACCGAGAGCTCCGGTTTCGACCGCCTCGTCGAGTGCGCAGTCGGGGGCATCGGCCAGATGAGAGCAGTCTCGCGGGCAGGTTTCGATTACCCTCCAGAGGTCTTCGAATGAGCGAATTAGGTTCTCGATTTTGACGTGACCCAGGCCAAACGAGCGAACGCCGGGGGTGTCGATGATCCAACCGAGTTCGCGATTGCTTTCGTCTAGCGCGATAGCTCGAACGGCGGTCGAGGTGTGGCGGCCGCGACCGGTGACTGAGTTCACGTGGCCCGTGGCAAGGTTTGCGCCCGGCACGATTGCGTTCACGAGGGTCGATTTGCCGACCCCGCTGTGACCCACCACGACAGTGGTGTGGCCTTCGAGCAGGCCGCGCAACTCATCGACGGATGGCGCATCCGAACGATTCAGCACAACCGGGATGCTGAGCCCGGCAAAGTTGGCCAAGAATTCGGTCGGGTCGGCCAAATCAACCTTGGTTATGCACAGAATTGGTTTCAGGCCGGCGTCGAACGCGGCGGCGAGGTATCGATCGACCAGTCGGGTGCGTGGCTCTGGGTTGGCAATGGCAAGCACCACGAGCATTTGATCGGCATTCGCCACGATGACGCGCTCAACCAGGTCGCTGTCGTCGGCCGAGCGTCGCAGCAGCGATTTGCGTGGTTCGACCCGCACGATTCGAGCTAGCGCGCCGACCGTTTCTGAGGTGTCACCAGCCAAGGCAACCACGTCGCCAACGACGGCTCCGGCTTTGCGCAACTCTTTGCCCATGGTGGCATCCACCATTCGGTTGTCACCGTCGAGTAGCACGCGATAACGACCCATGTCGACGCCCAAAATCATGCCGGTCGGGGCTTCTGAGTATTCGGGACGCTTCTTGGTGCGCGGCTTGTTGCCCTTTGGGTTGGGGCGCACGCGAACATCGGTCTCGTCTAGATCGTGTTCGCCCGGATCTGGCTCATACAGCCAGCTCAAGCGCGTTCCTCAAGCATTGATGTCCAAAGTTTGTCGAAGTCTGGCATGGTCTTCGAAGTCGTTTTGATGTCTTCGACGCGGATGCCCGGCACGCGCAGACCGATAATCGCCCCGGCGGTTGCCATGCGGTGATCTTCGTAGGTGTGCCAGAGTGCGCCGTGCAGGCTGGCGCTCGGGTCGATTTCGAGGCCGTCGGCGGTCTCACGAGCGATTCCGCCGATGAGATTGATTTCGGTGGCTAGGGCGGCTAGGCGGTCGGTCTCGTGTCCGCGCAGGTGGGCAACGCCCCAGATTCGGGTCGGGGTCTCGGCGATCGCCGCGAGGGCAGCGATCACGGGCGTCAGCTCGCCGCCGATAGAGAGGTCGATTTCGATTCCGCGAATCTTGCCGTCGGCCGGGCCGGTAATCGTTAGCCCGCGCTCATCGCGAACAATCGATGCACCCATCTGCTGCAGGATGCCGTCAAACTCATCGCCGACCTGCGTGGTGCTGGTTGGCCAACCGGGAATCGTGACCGAACCGCCAGCGACCATGGCCGCGGCCAGGAACGGACCAGCGTTCGAAAGATCCGGCTCGATCGCGACCTTGCCGCCCGAGATTGGCCCCGGCTCAACCCGCCAAACCGCTTTGGCAGGGCTCGATACCTGAACGCCGCGCTGGCGCAGGCACTCGAGCGTCATGTCGATGTGTGGCATCGATGGCAGGTGCTCGCCCTGGTGCTTGAGGGTAAGGCCCTGCTCGAACCGCGCTGCGCTAAGCAGCAACCCCGAGACAAACTGCGAGGATGCGCTCGCGTCGATAGTCAGTTCTCCGCCCCGAACCGAACCTGAGCCCCTGACCGTGAATGGCAGCGCCAGGGCATCCTCGTTCTCGGCGATCACCTCAACGCCAAGAGCTCGCAGCGACTCAATCGTGGTGTGCATCGGGCGCTTTCGCGCGGCGGCATCACCATCGAATCTGATGTCGGCGCTTGCTAGGGCAGCCATCGGTGGAACAAAGCGCATCACGGTTCCGGCTAGGCCACAGTCAATCTCAGCAGCACGATTGAGTTCACCCGGGGTCACCAGAAGGTCGCCGTTTGGCAGCTCTTCGATGGTCGTGCCGAGGCTGCGCAGGGCATCGATCATCAGGCGGCTGTCGCGAGAGTGCAGCGGAGCCGAAATCAGCGTTGGCTCGCTGGCGATAGCCGAAAGCAGGAGTTCACGATTGGTGAGCGACTTCGAACCAGGAAGCGCAACTCGGGCCGAGATTGGCGCGCGAGCTTGCGGAGCGAGCCATGGCGAGGATTCGAGAGTCATTGGGTTCAAAAATACCAGCACCCGTGCCTAATCAAACAGCCCCAACCTCGCTAGACTCAAAAACGATGACTGAAAAACCGAACCGTGCCGAGCTGAATCGGCTTTTTGAAGAACAAGCGGTTCCGCTGATGTCGACGCTCTACGGCCTCGCGCTGGTTCGCATGAACTACAACTATTCAGATGCCGAGGATCTGCTTCAAGAGACCTACATAAAGGCGTTTAGAGCCTTTCACCAATTCGAGCAGGGCACCAACCTAAAGGCTTGGCTGTCGACCATTCTCGAAAACACCGCGAAAAACTTCTATTACAAGTCCAATAAAGACACCGCGAAGCGTGGTCTGGAAGAGATGGAAGATTGGCAGGTAGGCGACGCCGAGTCGCTAACCGCAACGTCGAATCGTTCGGCCGAGGCTGAAGCGATCGACAACATGCCTGCCAGCACGATCAAGCAAGCTCTTATGCAGTTGCCTGAAGAGTTCCGTTTGGTTGTTTACTACGCCATCGTGGCCGATTACTCGTATGCCGAAATCGCCGAAATCTTGGGTGTTCCGTCAAACACCGTGGGAACTCGACTATTTCGTGGAAAGAAATTGCTAAGAAAGTTGCTTGAAGATTATGCTCGCGCAGAGGGTTATTCAGTGAACCCAGAAACGGACACAGGCAAGAAGGAGGCGAACTAATGGACTGCCAAGAAACTCAGGCGCACGTGCACGAATACCTGCACAACCACCTGTCAGAACAGCAAATCCAAGAGATTACCGCCCACCTCGCCAACTGCGATCACTGCGAAGCTCATTACGACTTCGAAAATCTGATCAACAATGTGATCAAAGAGGCCTGTGATGAGGCGCCACCAGAGGATTTGGTGAAGCGCATCATGAATCAGATCCGCAGCCTAAACCCAGGCGAGAAGCACTAGCCCAATCCGACTAGTGCCGGCTAACTAGTTGGCCGGAGCCTCGAGTTCTAACCACTCATACCAGCCGCGGTTCAAAACCAGCCACGCGATCAGGCCGTATCCCAACTGGCCAGGGATGCCGTGCTCGGAGCCCGCCAGTTCCTCGTTCCACCCCTCGTGCTCAACTAGCGGGCTGAAGCAATCCACGAAGCGAACCGAGCGTCGGTTGCACACATCCTCGAAGCCTGCCGAAAGCTGACCAACCTCGCGGTTGAGTTCGGGGTTGCGGTGCGGGGTAGGCCCCACGACAAAGGTCTTGATGCCCGCGCGAGTGCACTCATCGAGGATCGTTGCGAGGTTCAGTCGGCTGCGCGAGAGCGAGATTCCCGCGGCTGGGTCGGCGTTAGATAGCGCAATCACGAGGTAGTTGTCGGTCGCTGTGCTGAATCGGCGCTGAACCTCGGCGGCCCAGCGCTCGGCGAGCATCGCCGTGGTCTCGTCGGGCACCGCGAGTTCAAAGAAATCAACTCGAGGATCCTGATTCGGCGTGCGCGAGATAACGCGTCCGAGCCAGCCCAGCCCCTTCGAATCGCCTGCAGAGGTGATAAGCGAATCGCCCAAAATCACCACGCGAGCTGTGTTGCGTGGGATCTCAGGCGATTCGTTCATCCTGCTAATTCGAATTTGCTAGACGAAGGTTTATGCGAAGGCTCGGGCGATCAGGTCAGCCTGCTCAACCGCGTGCTGCTTGGCCGAACCGGTCGCTGGGCTGGCACTCGCTGGGCGAGAAACGAGCTTGGCAACCTGGCCGTCCATGTAGCGAGGCAGGAACAAACCGATGTAGGTCCATGGGCCCTGGTTTGCTGGCTCATCCTGAACCCAGTAAAGCTCTGCGCCAGGGTACTCGGCGTAGGCTTCCTTAATCTCATCGACCGGGGTTGGGTAGAGCTGCTCGACACGAACGATTGCGGTGTCGCCGGTGCCGCGCTTCTGTGATTCGGCCAGCAGATCCCAGTAGATTTTGCCCGAGCAGAACAGCACGCGCTTGACCTTCGATTTGTCTAGGCCCTGCTCGTCCTTGATAACCGGACGGAACTCACCCGAGGTGAAGTCCTCAACGTTCGAGGATGCGGCCTTGAGTCGCAGCATCGACTTCGGAGTGAAGACGATCAGTGGGCGACGTGGGCTGGTGTATGCCTGTCGGCGCAGCAGGTGGAAGTGCGAGGCCGGAGTCGAAGGCTGAGCAACAGTCATGTTGTTCTGGGCACACAGCTGCAGGTAGCGTTCGATGCGAGCGGATGAGTGGTCAGGACCCTGGCCCTCGTAGCCGTGCGGCAGCAGCAGCACGACACTCGAGTGCTGGCCCCACTTCTGCTCGGCCGAAGAGATGAACTCGTCGATGATGGTCTGCGCACCGTTGGCGAAGTCACCGAACTGGGCCTCCCACAGCACGAGAGCGTTCTCGTTCTCGACCGAGTAGCCGTATTCGTATCCCATGGCCGCGTACTCAGAGAGCAGCGAGTCATAGATGTAGAACTTGGCCTGGTCGGCGCTGAGGTTGCGCAGTGGCATCCACTCTTGGCCGTTCTCACGGTCGTGGAACACCGCGTGACGCTGCACGAAGGTGCCGCGGCGGGCATCCTGACCAGCAAAGCGAACCGGCTTGCCCTCAACCAGCAGCGAACCGAGAGCCAACAGCTCACCGAAGCCCCAGTCGATGCCACCCTCGCGCGACATTTCGACGCGCTTGGCAAGCAGCTGCTGCAGCTTCGGGTGCACGTTGAAGCCGGCAGGCTGGTTGGCGTGGGCGTTTCCGATCAGTTCGACCAGGTCGCGACCGATTGCGGTAGCGCGAGCGATGGTCGGGTGGTCGCTGGCGGTGGTTCCGATGCCGACCGGGCGAGGCTGCAGCTCGGCAGGCTTTGCCATAGCCTCGTGAACCTCGGCGAACGCGCTCTCGAGACGGTTCTGGAAACCGGTGTTGGCGGCATCAAACTCTTCGCGAGTGATGTCACCGCGACCGACCAGCGACTCGAGGTACAAGGTGCGAACCGAACGCTTTGCCTCGATGAGGTTGTACATCATCGGCTGGGTCATTGACGGATCGTCACCCTCGTTGTGGCCGCGACGGCGGTAGCAGATGAGGTCGATAACGACATCTTTCTTGAATTCCTGACGGAACTCGAAGGCCAGCTGGGCAACGCGAACCACGGCCTCTGGGTCATCACCGTTCACGTGGAAGATTGGCGCCTGGATGCCCTTAGCGACATCCGAGGAGTACACGGTCGAACGTGACTCTGATGGCGGGGTAGTGAAGCCAACCTGGTTGTTGATGATGATGTTGATGGTTCCGCCGGTCTTGTAGCCGCGCAACTGCGACATGTTCAAGACTTCAGGAACAACGCCCTGGCCGGCGAAGGCTGCGTCACCGTGGATCAGCACCGGCAGAACCGGGTAGACATCGTTTGGAATCGCGTCGAGGCGGTCGAGCTTGGCTCGAACGATACCTTCGAGAACAGGGTTTACGGCCTCGAGGTGCGATGGGTTGGCTGCCAGTGAAACCTTGACCTGCTTGCCTTCGAGGTTGGTGAAAACACCTTCGGTGCCGAGGTGGTACTTGACGTCACCCGAACCCTGAACGCTGCCAGTGTCGGTGTTGCCCTCGAATTCCTTGAAGACCTGACCGTAGGTCTTGCCCGCAACGTTGGTGAGCACGTTGAGGCGACCGCGGTGGGCCATGCCGATGGCGACTTCTTCGAGTCCGGAGTTGGCTGCCGACTGCAGGATCTCGTCAAGTGCTGCGATGGTCGATTCGCCACCCTCGAGCGAGAATCGCTTCTGACCAACGAACTTGGTCTGCAAGAAGGTCTCGAAAGCCTCGGCCTTGTTCAGCTGCTCAAGAATGTTGAGCTGCTCTTCACGGGTTGGCTTGACGTACGGGCGCTCTAGGCGGTCCTGGAACCACTTGCGCTGAGTTGGGTCTTGGATGTGCATGTACTCGACGCCAACCGAACGGCAGTAAGAGTCGCGCAGGATCTTGTAGATCTCGCGGAACTGCATCCTTGGCTTGCCACCAAACCCGCCGGTCTTGTAGGTGCGGTCGAGGTCCCACAGGCTCAAGCCGTGGAAACGAATGTCGAGGTCTGGGTGCGAACGCTGCTTGTACTCGAGAGGGTCGACATCTGCAATCAGGTGTCCGCGCACGCGGTAAGCGTTGATGAACTCCTGGATGCGGGTCTCTTTCGAGCGGTCGTCTGACTCGTTGCGGTCGAAGTCGGTGGCCCAGCGAACAGGCTCATAAGGGATGCGCAGCGCCTCGAAAATCTCGTCATAGAAACCGCGCTCGCCGAGCAGTAGCTCGTGAACCTTCTTCAGGAACTCGCCAGAGCCAGCACCCTGAATTACGCGGTGGTCGTAGGTGCTGGTCAGGTGCAAGATCTTGCTGACACCGAGCTTGTTGAGGTGCTCCTCGCTCATGCCCTGGAACTCGGCAGGGTAGTCGAGTGCGCCAGCGCCGATGATGCAGCCCTGGCCCTTCATCAGGCGAGGAACCGAGTGAACGGTACCGATGCCACCGGGGTTGGTGAGCGATACGGTCGAACCCGCAAAGTCCGCGGCGGTGAGTTTGTTGCCGCGGGCGCGCTTGACCAGGTCTTCGTAGGCCGCGAGGTACTCGGCAAAGTTGAGGCGCTGGGCGCGCTTGATGTTTGGCACCAGCAGGGCTCGAGTGCCGTCTTCCTTAGGGATGTCAATTGCCAGACCGAAGTTGACGTTGGCAGGGGTTACTGCCGCTGGCTTGTCGTCGATGATGTCGTAGTAAACGTTCTGGCTCGGGAACTCCTTGAGAGCACGAATGATCGCAAAGCCGATGATGTGGGTGAACGAAACCTTGCCGCCGCGAGTGCGAGCCAGGTGCGAGTTGATCACGATGCGGTTGTCGATCATGAGCTTGGCCGGAATGGCGCGAACCGATGTGGCGGTCGGCACTTCGAGCGACGCATCCATGTTTGATGCGAGGGCCTTTTGCATGCCCTTTAGAACGTTGACCTGGTCTTCGCCGTCTTCGTCTGAGATGGTCTCAATCAGGCCCGTTGCTGGTGCCTGAGCAGGAATCGGGGTTGGCTTCGGCTCGATGCGAGTGGTCTTTGCGACGAGCGGGGTTTCGGCTGCTGGTGAGGTTGGTGCAGGTGCGGCTGGAGTGGTCTCAACCGCGGGCGCTGCCGGGGTGATCGGAGCCGCTGGGGCGGCTGGGTTAGCTGCTGGCGCGGTGGTGGTGGGGGTTGAACCGCCTGGAGTCTGGCCGCTGTAACGCTCGAGAATTGGCCACCAAGACTTGTCTACCGAGTCAGGATTTGCTTTCCACTGCTCGTACATCTCTGCTACGAGCCAATCGTTAGCGCCGAATTCTTCGTTCTCGTTGCCTGACACAGATGACCACCTTAAATACCGTTGGGCGTGCGAGTGCGCCCTGTTCGTCCAAAGCGCTTTCCAAGCCTACCGAAAATCAATGGTGCTTCTGGGCAGGTTGGCTATGATTGACCCATCTATGGATACCTCAATTTCTGGTCATAGTTGCTGGGCGATGATCGCCCGATGACTGAATGGTTAATGCTCGGGGTTGGCGTTCTGCTGACCATCGGCACCGGCTTTTTTGTAGCCAGCGAATTCTCGCTCGTAAACCTCCAGCGAACCGAACTCGAGGCTCGCAGCGAGCGTGGCGAACGAGGTCTTAACAGAGTAATCAAAGCCCTAAAGCGCACCTCGACTCATCTTTCGAGCGCTCAACTAGGAATTACCCTCACGACGATGCTAACAGGCTTTTTGGCAGAACCGTCACTCACGGTTTTGCTCGAGGGGCCGCTCAGCTCGCTTGGTTTTTCTGAGTCAACCACCTACGCGATCAGTCTCGTTTTGGCGATGACCATGGCAACACTGTTTTCGAGTGTCATCGGAGAGCTCGTACCGAAAAACCTCGCGATTGCCGTTCCGTTGGCTGTCGCCAAGGTTGTGACTCCGTTTCAGTTGTTTTTCACCTTCACGTTTGGCTGGGCTATCTGGGCGTTGAACAACTCAGGCAACGCAATCGTGCGTTGGCTTGGAATCGAACCCAAAGAAGAGCTCTCATCGAGTCGTTCTGCCGAAGAATTGACCGCTCTGGTTCGACGCTCGGCAACCCTCGGCGCCCTTGACGAGAGCACCGCAACCCTGCTCACCAGAACTATCGCTCTTAGTCAGTTGACGGCTGCTGATGCGATGACCCCGAGGATGCGCATGCAGACCATCTCGGCAGAGGCGAGCGTGCAGGATCTCATCCAGCTGTCTAATCGAACCGGGCACTCGAGGTTTCCGGTGGTCGAGGGCTCAAGCGACGACGTGATCGGTATCGCACACGTAAAGCAGGCTGCTTCGGTTCCGCGCGAGCGTCGTGCCGAGGTGCCTGCCACGGCCATCATGATTGAGCCGCTGCGTGTGCCTGAAACCATGGGTCTTGAAACCCTGATGGTTGACCTTCGTTCGAAGAGCATGCAGTTAGCCCTGGTGGTTGATGAGTACGGCGGCACCGCCGGCCTCGTGACACTCGAAGACCTGGTCGAAGAGTTGGTTGGTGATCTGATTGACGAGCATGATCGAGCCAGAAGCGGAATCACCAAGGGAAGCAACTCTTCGGTTCTCTTTCCAGGAATGATTCGCCCCGACGAACTTCGCGAAATGGCAATTAGGGTCCCTGGCGATGGCGCGTACGAAACCGTGGCCGGGTTCATCATGAATGCTCTGGGAACAATTCCATCCGTCGGCGATGAAGTCGAGATCGAGCAGGGCAAACTTCGCGTCGAGCGCATGGATGGCCGCCGAGTCGACCGTGTTCGCTTTACTCCTTTTGAGTTGGCTGAAGCGGATGCCGAAAAGCAGGAGGAGGCCAAGTGAACCAAGACGTCATGGGCCTGATCTGGTTCGTAGTTCTGCTCGCGGCTAACGCCTTCTTCGTGGGCTCAGAGTTTGCCCTCATTTCGGCAAAGCGTGCCCAGATTGAGCCGAGAGCCGAAGCCGGTTCGAGGCCAGCCAAGATCACAATCGCTGCAATGGAGCGAGTCTCACTTCTGCTGGCGACTGCCCAGATTGGAATCACCCTTTGCTCGCTGTTGATCCTGGTGATCGTTGAGCCGAGCATTCATCACCTGCTGCAGCCTGTTCTCGAGGGCTTCGGTTTGTCATACGGCGTGGCCTCGGGCATCTCGTTCGCGATTGCCCTGGTGATCGTCACCTTCATGCACGTCGTCGTGGGTGAGATGGTTCCGAAGAACATTTCGTTCTCGGTGCCTGACCGAGCCGCACTGATTTTGGTGCCGATTCTTTACTTCGTGGGCATGGCCCTGAAGCCAATTGTTGGCACCCTCAACTGGCTAGCCAACGGGGTCTTGAAGCTAATGGGTGTGAAGCCGGTCGATGAAGCCAACAGTGCATACACGCTCGAGCAGGTTGAAGGCATCGTTGAGCATTCCACTCGCGAGGGCGCGCTAAGCGATATCTCGGGTGCAATCACCAACACGTTCGAGTTCACCGAGAAGCGCGTCGAAGATGTCGCGGTTCCAATGGCCAAGCTGGTTGCGTTGTCAGAAACCTGCACCCCGCGCGAGGTTGAGGCGGCCGTCACCAAGTACGGCTTCTCGAGGTATCCGCTAGTTGACGAGGATGCCGACATCGTCGGCTACCTGCACCTCAAGGATGTGCTCGACC
>CAYTNT010000019.1:0-20474 GCA_964439235.1 uncultured Rhodoluna sp.
TCAGCGTTCGGACGTGCGATGGTCGGCTTGTAGTCAACGAAGTCAACCAGCTTCCACATCTCGTACTTGTCGAGAGGCTCGTGAACCTCGATGTACTCGCCGTGCGGCAGTCGCACAACACGACCGGTCTCTCGTCCGTGCAGAACGATCGCCTGATCCTTGCGCTGTAGCGAGAGGCAGATGCGCTTTGCTACGTAGAATCCGATAAACGGACCAACGATCAAGAGAATCTGCATCGAGGTCAGCACGTGGTTCAGCGACAGCTTGAAGTGCGTTGCAATCAAGTCTGTAGCTGCTCCGGCCCAGAGAACCGCGTAGAAGACAACACCAGCAACACCGATACCGGTGCGGGTAGGGGCGTTGCGTGGACGGTCGAGCACGTGGTGCTCACGCTCGTCACCGGTGACCCACTTCTCGATGAATGGGTAGGCGCCAACCAGAACCAGGAACACCAGCAGAACGATGATCGGAATCAGGATGTTCCACGACCAGGTGTAGCCGAACCAGTAGGTCTCCCAGTGGCTTGGAGCCAGTCGCAGGGCACCGTCGGCCCAACCGATGTACCAGTCAGGCTGAGTACCGGCCGATACAGGGGATGGGTCGTAGGCACCGTAGTTCCAGATCGGGTTGATGGTGACGGTTGCGGCAACCAGCATCAGCACACCGAAGACGATGAAGAAGAAGCCACCAGCCTTGGCAACGTAAACAGGCATCAGCGGGTAACCAACGACGTTGGTGTCCTTGCGGCCTGGGCCCGAGTAGTGGGTGTGCTTGTGGATTACCACCATGAAGAGGTGGATAGCCACGAAGACCAGAATCAACGCAGGGATGAGCATGATGTGCAGGCCGTACAGACGAGCCACGATGTAGTGACCCGGGAACTCGCCACCGAACAGCAGCGACGAAATGTACGAACCAGCGATTGGGACACCCTTGATCATGCCGTCGATGATGCGCAGACCGTTACCCGAGAGCAGGTCGTCTGGCAGCGAGTAGCCAGTGAATCCACCAGCCATTCCCAGCGCAAACAGCAGCACACCGACAACCCAGTTCATCTCGCGAGGCTTGCGGAAAGCTCCGGTGAAGAACACGCGAAGCATGTGCAGACCGGTCGCCGCGACGAACAGCAGAGCTGCCCAGTGGTGAACCTGACGCATGAGCAGACCACCGCGAACCTCGAATGAGATGTCCAGGGTCGATGCGTAGGCAACGGTCATCTCGGCACCCTTCAATGGGCCGTATGCACCGTCATAGATCACAAAGGTCTGTGCAGGCTGGAAGAAGAAGGTTAGGAAGGTTCCCGAGATCAGAATCACGACGAAGCTGTAAAGCGCAACCTCACCGAGCATGAATGACCAGTGGTCAGGGAACACCTTGCGGCCAAACTCTTTCAGGATGCCCGCAGCGCCAACGCGCTCGTCGATGTAGTTTGCGCGACTGGCGAGGAAGCCAGGCTTAGTTTTGGTGCTCATCTTTTAGCGCTCCCAGAAGCTAGGGCCGACAGGTTCTTCGAAGTCGCTCTGAGCGACCAGGTAGCCATCCTTGTCAACGGTGATCGGCAACTGTGGCAGCGGTCGTGCGGCTGGGCCGAAGACGACCTTGCAGTGCTCGGTTACATCGAACGTCGACTGGTGGCATGGGCAGAGCAGGTGGTGCGTGTGCTGCTCGTAGAGAGCAACCGGGCAACCGACGTGCGTGCAAATCTTCGAGTAGGCAACGATGCCCTCGTATGACCAGCTCTTCTTAGCTGGGTCTTCCTTGAGATCTGAAGGGTCGAGGCGAACCAGAAGAACGGCCGCCTTTGCCTTCTCTTCGAGCTTGTGGTCTGACTCGTTAAGGCCCTCAGGAATAACGTGGAACACAGAACCGATAGTGACATCGGATGCCTTGATCGGCGTGCCGTATGGGTCGCGCACGAGTCGAACGTTCTTCTTCCACATGGTGTGGCGAAGCTTGTCGGTCACATCCTTGCCCAGGTCGGCGAAGAGGAACACTGCAGGCAGTGGGAAAGCTGCCAGAGCGGTGTAGAGGCTGCGACGAATCAGCTTGCGACGGGTGAAGCCTGACTCTTGGTCGGCGATCTTGATGATCTCGATCGCGCGAGCACGGTCTTCTTCAGAGCTGCGGGCGAGGTGACGCTCTTCGCTAACCTCGGCGTCCGGCATGAGGGTCTTTGCCCAGTGCACGGCACCGATACCGATTCCCATCAGGCCGAGGGTCATACCCAAGCCCAGGAACAGGGTGTTGTTGCGAACCGTGTTCAGGTCATCGGTGATTGGGAAAGCGAAGTATGCCCAAATCGAGAACGCCGAACCCAGTGCTGACAGCAGGAACAGAAGCCCGACCTGGCGAACAGCTGCCTTCTCGTGCTTGGGGCTCTTGTCGGTCATTCTGACGCGGTGCGGCTCAAGACCTGGGTCCTTAATCGCATCCGCTGGAATGACTGCGAGACCGCTGTCGTAAACGTGCTCGGCGTCAGCTTTTGCTACTGCCTTGCCCTCTTTGCTCAACTGAAACTCCTTGTTTCCTTGACTTTTCTAAAACTAGTTCGACTTAGCGCCGAGCCAAATGGTGATCGCGATGATTGCTCCGAAAGCGAAGACCCAAACGAACAGACCCTCAGAAACCGGACCGAGGCTACCGAGTTCGTAGCCACCCACAGCAGGGGCCTTCTCTACGTACTTGAGGTAGGTGATGATGTCCTTCTTGTCTTGCGGAGTCAGGTTTGCGTCGCTGAACACAGGCATGTTCTGCGGACCGGTCACCATGGCTTCGTAGATGTGCTTCTCGGTTACACCCTCAAGACCAGGCGCAAACTTACCCTCGGTAAGCGCACCACCGGCACCGACAGCGTTGTGGCACATCGCGCAGTTGATGCGGAACAGCTCGCCACCCTTGGTGACGTTGCCATCGAGAGCTAGCATCTCAGCGGTTGGAACGGCTGGGCCAGGAGCGAGCGAGGCCACGTAAGCAGCCATTGCGTCAATTTGATCCTGAGTGAACTGCAGCGGCTTCTTCTCTAGCTGAGGACCAGAAGCCTGACCTGGCATACGACCGGTTCCAACCTGGAAGTCGACCGATGCGGCACCGACGCCGATGACCGATGGGCCAATCATTTCGCCGGATGCGTTGACGCGACCCTCGCCGGCTTTGCCGTGACAGCTCGCGCAGTTCGCGAGGAACAGCTTGCGGCCTTCCTCAATCTGGGCCGCCGAGTAGGTTGCCGACTGGGATGGCGCGGCGACAGTGGTTGCCACAGCGTATCCGCCGCCTGACAGGAATAGACCCGCAGCGATAACGAGCGCAGCCGCAAACTTGTTGCGGCCTCCGGTGCGCTTCTTCAATGCCATTTAGTTTTCCTTGAGCTTTCTATTTCAGGACGTAGATGATGAGGAAGAGACCGATCCAAACCACGTCAACGAAGTGCCAGTAGTACGAGACCACGATGGCGCTGGTTGCTTCGTAGTGACCGAATTTCTTTGCAGCGAAGGTCTTTCCGATAACAAGCAAGAACGCGATTAGTCCGCCGGTTACGTGCAGGGCGTGGAAGCCGGTGGTGAGGTAGAACGCGCTTCCGTAAGAGTTTGAGTCGAGGGTCACGCCGTGCGAAATAAGCACCGCGTACTCCCAAACCTGGCCCGCAACGAACACGGCACCGAGGATGTAGCTGAGCATGAACCACTCAACCATTCCCCACTTAACAGGGGAGAGGCCGGTTGCTCGAGGCTGCAGACGCTCGGCGGCGAAGACGCCGAACTGAGCGGTGAATGACGACAGCACCAGAATGATGGTGTTGATCAGCGCGAACGGCACATTTAGAGTGCCGGTACCTTCCTCCCAGATGGCAGGTGCGTTTGCCTTAAGGCTGAAGTACATGGCAAACAGGGCGGCGAAGAACATCACCTCGCTGCCAAGCCAAACAATGGTGCCAACCGAGGTGGCGCTGGGTCGATTGATGACAGGTGCACTTAGGGTCGTCATAGCCCCAAGTCTACCTTGAGTGAGGTGACGAAAACGGCTAAGACAGGCAGAAAAGTCTAATTCTACGAGATGTAAAACGACAATCTGCTACAACTTAGGTGTGCTATTCGAAAACAACTGGCCGAAAACCCTGACAACCCTGCTCGAGCGCAAAGACCTGTCGCGCCAGCAGGCATCCTGGGCTATGCGCGAGATCATGTCGGGGGAGGCCTCGGAGGCACAGGTCGGTGCATTCATGATGGCTCTTCGCGCCAAGGGCGAAACCGTCGACGAACTCGCGGGACTCGTTGACGTGATGCTCGAGCACACGGTGATTCTGGATACCGGCTCGGATGCGGTCGACATCGTTGGCACGGGCGGTGACATGGTTGGCACGGTGAACATTTCGACCATGGCGTCGGTAGTAGCCTCGGCGGCGGGAGTGCCCGTGATGAAACACGGCAGCCGATCAGCTTCGGGCAAGACCGGCTCGAGCGAAATGCTCGAGGTTCTAGGTGTTCGCCTTGATTTGTCACCCGAGGTGGTGGCCGATGTGTTCCGCGAGTGTTGGATCACTTTCTTCTTCGCGCCTGTTTTTCACCCAGCCATGAGGCATGTAGCGCCGATTCGCAAGCAATTGGGCGTTCCGACCACATTCAACTTTCTGGGTCCGCTGGCCAACCCGGCACAGCCGATCGCGACCTCGCTCGGAGTCGCCAACCTCGAAATCGCGCCGAAGATGGCCATGGAGCTCGCGCAGCGTGGCCGATCGGGTCTTGTTTTTCGCGGCAGCGACGGCCTGGATGAGTTGACCACCACGGGTGCAACTCGAATTTGGCAGATTTCAGGGGGAGAGGTTGCCGAGTTCGACCTGTCTCCTGAAGAGCTCGGTTTGAAGCAGGCTCGGCTCAGCGACTTGATTGGCGGCGACGCACACGAAAACGCCGAGGTGGCTAAACGCCTGTTCGCCGGTGAAACGGCCGGACGGTTCTCTGCGATTCGCGACATCGTCGCGTTGAACGCTGCGGCCGGGCTTGTCGCTTACGAAATGGCGAAGGATGCGAGCCTCGCCGAAAAGCCGCTGGCAGCGAGATTCAGTGTTGCGCTCGGCAAAACCTTCGCAGCGATTGACTCAGGCGCCGCGCGAGAGAAGCTCTCGCAGTGGATCGCCGTCACGCAGCGCTAGGCGCATCCCAGAATCAATTACGACAGGGAATAAGGCCTGGTTGCCAGAAAAAGCCTACTTGACATAATGTGCATTATCGGCGAAAGGGATAGTTGCCCTAGAGCCAAGACCGAAGCCAGATCGTCAGGCTCTTCGGTGACACCGGTTCGTTCGTGGCTAGCAAATCAGATAGCGTCCACCATCGAACTTCGAGCACATCTCTGTGTTCATCGATGGTCCATTGAGATTTGTTTAGGCTCAGCGAAGCCGGATTCAGGCCGAGTGAATCGATGTCGAGCGCAAACACGTGATCTTCGTAGGTATGTGAATGCAGACCGTCGCCCCAGAGCCATTCGCCCGATTCTCGATAAACGATCTCTCCGAGCAGCTCTGGCTCGATCGCCAAGCCGGTTTCCTCGAGCAATTCGCGTGCGGCGGCATCTCTGGGCGACTCGTCGCCATCGATTCCGCCACCTGGTATCAACCAGCGCGGCGGCAACTGGACCTCAGGGTCGAAATGAGTGTTCAGCATCAAAAACTCCCGCTTTTGCCAGTGCAATAGAACTCGCGCTGTAGGACGATGTTGGCCGGGTCTCAACGGTTTCCCTCTGCCTTGAAGAATTTCAGCGAGGTCTGCATCAGGTATCCAATGCCAAAAGCGAAAAGCACGGTACCCAGACCGACCTGGCCACCGAGCAGCCATCCCACCGTGAGCACGAGCGACTCGTAGACGGTGCGAATCTGCCACACCGGACGCTTGAACTTGCGTACCGAACCCATAATCAACCCGTCACGCGGCCCCATGCCGAGGTTGCTGCTGATGTAGAGACCGGTTGCGAAGGCAACAATCAGCATGCCCAGCACGAACTGCAACGTTCCAAGCAGATAATCGGATTGCTTCGGTGCCAGTGGCAGCCAAATGTCGGTGAACAAACCGATGCAGATTGCGTTCAGAACGCTGCCGATGCCTGGCTTGACCTTGAGCGGGATCCAGGTCAAAAGCACTAGAACGCTGACCACGATGGATGCGATGCCGTAGCTGACCCCCGATTGCACCGAGATGCCCTGAGCCAGAACGTCCCACGGCGCGATGCCGATGTTGGCATCCACCATGAGCGCTATGCCGAGGCCGTAGATGAACAGGCCCACCATGAGCTTGGTGAGGCGAGGAAGCATTTTTCCATCGAGCGGACTGTTCACTCTGCAAGCCTAGGTGAGGCATGATGTAGACATGAGCAACGCGTACTTTGAGGCTCCACTTCCCCACCGAGTGGCTCATCGCGGCGCGACCGATTCGAGGCGGCTCGACGAAAACACTTTTGACGCGTTTCAACTCGCGATCGAGCAGGGTGCCACTCACCTCGAAACCGATGTGCGCGCAACCAAAGACGGCGAGGTCGTGATCTTTCATGACCCAACCCTCACCAGGCTCACTACGTCCCCTACCCTGCCGCTGGTGACAGCGCGAATTGAGGATCTAACCTGGGCCGAACTTCAACAAATTGCGTTAGCCAAAGGCGGACGCGTGATGACCCTTCGCCAGGCCCTCGAGGCTTTTCCAAAGGCCAAGTTCAACATCGACATCAAGGCCAAGGCCGCGATTGCGCCAGCCGTGGCCGTTCTCGCGCAGCTAGGCGAGCACGGTCGAATCCTGGTGACCAGCTTCTCTGATCGTCGCCGCAGGAAGGTCGTGAAGCAACTGGCGGAACGCGGGCTGTTCGTCAACACCAGCGCGGGTGCTGGAGTTCTGCTGCGGAGCTACCTGTCGCATGCGACGCTGTCGCTGATTAGCAACCGACTGGCCAAGCGAGTCGTTGCCCGAATCCTCAAAGACGTGGACGCGCTGCAGATTCCTGCCCGCCGCGGCCCTTTGCGGTTCGAGTCACCCGCCTACATGAAGGTTGTGCGCGAAGTCGGTAAGCACCTGCACTTCTGGGTGATCAACGACCCCGAGCACGCGAAGGTGCTAATCGCGCGCGGCGCATCCGGAATCATCACTGACGATCTTCCTGTGATTTCGGCTGCGATCCGAGAGCCCTAGGGATTGCTTGGCCCTCAGCTCAAACTGAGAAAACACTGTGAGTGAACCAGATTCCTGAATCCGCGGGAATCATGGTAGCTGATTGGCTGTTTGACCTTGCACGCTCCAAAAGAGCCTTCAAGGAGGAAACATGTCGCAACAAACCATGCGTGGGATGCGCCTCGGCGCTCAGAGCCTCGAGTCCGAGGTTGGTGTTGTTTACAATCCTCGTGCCAACCACATCTACCAGTGTGCAAAGGGTCACCAGACCAACGTTGTTTTTGCGCTAGAGGCAGAGCTTCCTGAGACTTGGCAGTGCAAGACCTGCCCAGAGTTCGGCATGTTGGTGACCGAAGGCAAGGTCATGGACGTGAACTTTGAAGAGCGAACCGGTCGCAGCCACTGGGAGATGCTCCTTGAGCGCCGTACGCACGCCGAGCTCGAAGAGATCCTTCAGGAACGCCTCGACTACATTCGCGAGCGTCGCGCAGCGGGCAAGTCAGCAACCCTCTGAATCCCCCAGCGCGTCACAAGCGCTAGAGCCTCGATAACAATTGCCAAGGTCATTTTGCTTGCCCCTTGGGTTCTTTCGACAAAAGTAATCGGCACCTCACGAACGGTTCCGCCGAGTTTGATCACGCGCCAGGCCATCTCTACCTGAAATGAGTAACCTTTGGCAGCGATGTTCGACAGATCCATGGCACTCAAGAAATCCGCGCGAAAAACCCTGAACCCGGCTGTCATGTCGTTTACTGACACTCCAAGCATCAATTTGACATAGCGATTGCCGGTTCTCGATATTGCTTTGCGGTGCCAGGGCCAGTTTTCCACTCTGCCACCGTCCACCCAGCGAGAGCCCAGAGTCAAGTCGAAGAGCTCGGCGCGATGCAGGATCGCTGGAAGATCGGTTGCGCGGTGTGAGCCATCGGCATCCATCTCGACAATAAGTTCGTAGCCGCGCTGCAGAGCCCAATCGAATCCCGCGAGATAGGCCAAACCGAGGCCCTGCTTGCCACTTCGGTGCATCGTATGGATCTTGCCGAGCCAACGGTCATCGCGGGCCAGTCGGTCGGCTAACTCCCCCGTTCCGTCAGGGCTGTTGTCGTCGACGATAAGCAAATCCACGTTCGGATTTGATACGAACAGGTCGAGCACACTCTGGCCGAGACTCTCTACCTCGTTGAACGTAGGCATAACCACGAGGGTCTTACTCACTTGGCGCATCCCCTCGCCCGCGACGCAACTTGATTCTTCTCACGGTCAAGAAGGTGATTAGCGTCAGAGACATCAGATTGAACAGCCACTCGAGAGCTGCAGCCGTAAAGTGGGCTGGCGTCAGACTCTCACGCAGCGGCAAAGTTATGGTCTTTGCGGCCGGTTCGAAGCTGGGTAGTTTCATCGCTTCGGTTCCATCCGGCAGGAACACAGCGGTGAGCCCCACGGTCGAATCATTGACCATTACTCGCCCAGTTTCGATGGCCCGCAATTTCGCAATCGCCGCTTGCTGGAACGTTTGATCGCTGTAACCGAAGTCGGCGTTGTTGGTTTGTGAAATCAGCAACTGTGCGCCTTGAGCGACCGCTTCTCGATGCAGCGAGTCGACAGCGATCTCGAAACAAATGTTTACGCCGACTATCGCTGAGCCACCATCGGCTTTGGCTGCCTTGATTTCGAAAATCGGGTCCTGGTCACCCATCGAATAGCCGCGCTGAATCAGGTCGATCAGGTCGGGAGCAAATTGCCGCCAGAATGCTCGGTCTGGAACGTACTCGGCAAAGGCCACCGGCCGCTTTTTGTCGTAGAAATCGGTCGCACCGAGCTCGGGCAGCCATAGCACCGAAGTGTTGTAGATCGACTCGCCTCGTTCGGTGATGGTTCCGAATAGCAGCGGTCGCTGAATCACATCGTCGATGTACTTGGTCATGAATTCGCGACCGTCAGCCGTGTTCAGTGGTCGAATATCGGCTGCGTTTTCGGGCCAGACCACAAGGTCAACCGAATCCAGTGAGCCAGCCAACGCAGTTGCGTTTACGTGGTTCTGCAAAATCTGGCCACGAACCGTATTAGCGAACAAGCCGGCGTTGGCATTACCTTGAACCACCGCAAGAGTTACGGTTCCACGTTCGGCCTGAGCCGATGGGAAAGTCACCAGCGGCACAGCGAATAGAGCAACAATCACAGCCAGCGAAGGCACAAAGTTCGGCAGCCGCAGCGTCTTGAGTGGGCCACTAGCGATAGCAACAGCTATGACGGATGCCGTGAACGCGATCATGAAGCCCAGCAGGGGCTGGCCGCCCCAGTAAACCCAGTCGGCCAACGGTGAATGCGCCTGACTCATGGCCAGTCGAGACCAAGGGAACCCTCCGTACGGAAGGTTGATCGCCAAGAACTCGCGAGCCATCCAGACCGAGGCGAAAACCCCTGCAACGAGCAGCTGGCCTCGGCGGCTCGAGCGCATCCTAGAGAGCAGGTCGTTTCGCCAGAGCAGCGCTGTTACAGCTCCGAAGACCGTGAAAAACAGGGCCTGAAGTGTGGTGAGGGCGATTAGCGGAACGGGGCCTAGGTAGTTGCTGATCCAGTAAATCTGGCTCAGATAGAACCCTTGGCCGGCAACGAATCCCAGGAGCGATCCGTACTTCCAGCCGATGCCTCGAAGCAGAAGCAGAATTGCCAGCACCGATACGAAGATGAGCGGCCATATGTCGAATCTCGGGTATGCCAAACCCGAAATTGCGCCGGCGAGAAAGATCGCTGGAACTCGGAGAACGTTTAGCACCAAACCAGCCTAGAACCTCAACGTTGCCATTAGCCGTAGAACGAGTAAGCGACGATGCCGCGCTTGACCTTATCGATGGCGTCCTTTGCGTTGCTGGCGAGTTTGCCTTCGGCGACCGAACTCAACTGTTCGAGCAGGTCGATGATCTGCTTGCACCAGCGGATAAAGTCGCCTGGCAGCAAATCTGCCGCGTCTAGCACGGTATCCAGGCGAGCCCCGGTTGCCCAGCGGTGAATCGCGTAGCAAATGCCAGGGTCAAGCGGGCTCGAGGATGGCAAGCGGTTGGATTTGGCTAAACCTTCGAGGTCGTGCCAGAGCTCGACGGTAGCCTCGAGACGACCAGCGAAAGCTCCCTTTGGGATTCGCGGCTCGAAATCTTCATCACGCCTTGCCTCGTAGACGAGGACCGCCGCCATCGCCGCCAGCCCCGGCGCGTCGAGCTCATCCCACAGCTTCTCTCGCACAGCCTCGGCAATCAGAAGATCGCGCTCGCCGTAGATTCGGGCCAGCTTTCGGCCGTGATCCAGAACCACGAGATCGTCGTCAACTTCATCGATGTAGCCGATCGTCATGAGCAGGTCGCAGATTCGGTCGAAGGTGCGCGCTACCTGATTGGTTCGACCTTCGATTTGGGTGAGCGTGGCCTCGAGCTCGCGATTGAGTTTGTGCCAGCGTTCACCCCAGCGAGCATGGGCCTCTCTGTCACTACATGCGTGACAAGGATGCTGCTTTAGGCGCCGTTTGAGGTTTGCGATCTCCTGCTCGGTGGCCGCGCGACCCTTGGATTGCCGAATGTCCTTGCCGCGCTCGGCGCGGGTTCTCGAGTTTGCCAGAACACGCTCGAGATCTGAAATCTGCCGGCGCATCGCCGCATACTCGGTGAAATCGCCAAGGTGGCAGCGCATGGCATTTTGGTAGCCATCGAGCGACACCTGCTTTTCGCGGATGCCTTTGGCGAGGCCAACGACTGAGCGGTCTGCCTGGAACTGCGCAAACGAAGTCTCAAGCACCTCGCGTGCTCGATCACGGCCAAACGCTTCAATCAAGTTCACGGCCATGTTGTAGGTCGGTTTGAAGGGGCTGATGAGCGGGTATGTTCGCTTGCTAGCGAGGCCTGCTACCGAAGCGGGATCGAGATTTCCGGCCCACTGAATAACCGAGTGGCCGATGGTGTCGATGCCTCGTCGACCCGCGCGTCCGGTCAGCTGAGTGTACTCGCCCGGTGTGATCTGCACCCTAGATTCACCATTGAACTTATCTAGTCGCTCGAGAACCACCGTTCTCGCAGGCATGTTAATGCCAAGCGCAAGGGTCTCGGTTGCAAACACCACCCGCACGAGTTTGCGCAGAAACAGTTCCTCGACGACCTCCTTGAAGGCCGGAAGCATGCCGGCGTGGTGAGCCGCCACTCCCCTTTCGAGGGCCGCCAGCCATTCGAAGTAGCCGAGCGTGTTGAGGTCTTCGTCTGCGATTGAGTAGGTTTTCTCCTCGACAACCCTGCGGATTTCCTGCTTTTCCTCGGTTGTCGTTAGCCGGATGCCGCCCGAGATGCAGGCTTTCACTGCCGACTCGCATCCCGCTCTCGAGAACACGAAAAAGATTGCCGGCAGCAGGTCCTCTTCCTCGAGGATCTCGACTACCTCGGGTTTAGAGAGCCTTTCGATGCGCGCAAGTTCCGGCCGATCGCCCCAGCCGCGGCGTCCTCGGGTGGGTTTGTGCCCGGGTTGCTTTAGTTTTGTGGCGTGCTTGTGAACCAGCTCTGGGTTTACACGGTTGCCCTTGCCATCTTGGTCGAACAGCGGCAACAGTTCATCGCCGAACAGCACGTGCTGCACGAGCGGAACCGGTCTGATTTCACTCACGATGATCGATGTTTCGCCGCGAACTTCATCGAGCCAAGCGCCAAACTCCTCTGCGTTTGACACTGTTGCACTCAGCGAAACTATTTTGACATCGCGCGGCAGGTGCAGGATGACTTCCTCCCAGACGGCCCCTCTGAAGCGGTCAGCCAGATAATGAACTTCATCCATCACCACGAAGCCGAGGCTGATGAGCGAGTCGCTGTTGGCGTAGATCATGTTGCGAAGCACCTCGGTGGTCATCACAACGATTTGGGCATCCCCGTTTTGATTCGTGTCGCCGGTTAGCAGACCCACGCGCTCACTGCCGTAACGAGCCACAAGTTCGGCGTACTTCTGGTTACTAAGGGCTTTGATCGGGGTGGTGTAGAACACCTTCAACTGTTTCGAGATAGCCAGATGGATGGCAAACTCGCCAATCACGGTCTTTCCAGCGCCGGTCGGTGCAGCTACCAGAACGCTCTTGCCCGCGGCTAGTTCACGGCAGGCCTGTTCCTGAAACGGGTCGAGCGGGTATTTGAGGAGATTTACGAAATCGTCGAAAGCTGGGGTCTCGCGCTTGATTTTTGCGGCCCGGAACCTTTCGGCCGCACTGAGTTGCTCACTCATTTAGTTCTGCGTCAATTTGAGCCGCGAGCTTGGCCAATTTGCGGTCTCGAGCCTTATCTCTAAGCGTCGCGATACCCGCTGCCAGAAAGTAAAGAGCCACCAGAGGTGCCATCAGCAAAAACATCGAAAGCGGATCCGAAACAGGCGTAGCCAGCGCCGCGATTACAGAAATCAAGAAAACCGCAAGTCGCCAACCCTTGAGGATTGCCTTGCCCGTTATCACGCCGGCGAAGTTCAGCATCACCAAAAGCACCGGCATTACGAACGCAAGGCCGAATACAGCCAGTACGCGAATGATGAAGAGCAGGTATTCGTTGGCGTTAATCACGTTGGCCGCACCCTGCGGGGTGAAACTGAGCATCGCGGTTACGAACCTGGGTATCGAGACCCAGGCCAGCCAGACGCCCGCGGCGAATGTTGGGATCGCTGCTGCCAAGAAGCCGTAGGTGTATCGCTTTTCGCGCTTCTTGAGGCCTGGTGTGATGAACGCCCACAGTTGGTAAAGCCAGAACGGGCTGGCGATTAGCAGACCCAGGAAGATCGAAACCTGGATGCGGGTATCGAATGGCGACACCACGGTGCCAAAGTTGATCGAGGCGGTGGTGTTTTTCTCGTTGGCAACCTGAAAAATCGGCTGCTGCAGTAGCTCGAAAACAGGGTCAAACGCAAACCAGCCGGCCACTGCACCTAGCGTGATGGCTAGCGCAGCCTTGAATAAACGATTGCGCAGTTCGGTGAGGTGAGCGCCTAGGCTCATCACCCCTTGGGGATTACGTTTACGCGCCACGAAACTCTAAGGAGTCTTGCGGGATTACTTTTTGTCTTCGGCGGTTGGCTCAACCGGCGTCGAAGGCTGCTCTGCAGGCTTTTCGGTCGACTGGGCAGGCGCCTTGTCGGCTGCTCTCTCTTCGCCGAGAGTCTTCATCTCTTTGCGGAACACGCGCATCGACTGACCTAGGTTCTTCGCGATGCTCGGAAGCTTGGCTCCTCCGAAAAGAAGTAGAGCGATAACAGCCACGATTACGATGGTCCATCCTTCAGGGCGCATCCGTGAACCTTCTTTCATTTACATCGATTGCGTCAAGCGACTCTATAAGCCTACGTTCTCTGGCGCGTCGTTTCTCACTTTTACGTTTTTGTGCCGCCGCTCGCTTGGCAATGTGGACGCCCGGATCATCGAGCAGGTTGTCCTCTGGTCGCTTGTATTCTGGCGCAGCTTCGAGGGCATCGCTCAGGGCCTGAAGGCGTTCGAGCAAGATGTCTAGCTGGCTAGCGATTGGACCTAGTTTGGTCAGCAGGTCATAGATTCGGTAGCCAAGATAACCGAGACCAATTAGAACCAGAACCGTCCAAATCCAAAACCAAGCCCAGAAGTCCACGGCTACTCCGCCTCATCCTTGCTTTCGCGTTCGATGCCCAGAGCACGCTCGGCGTATTCGCGAACGTAACGCCTGGCTTCTGCCGGTTCGATGACCCTTGCTGCCCCACCGTACTTCGCGATGAGGTGACCGATGTTTGGCAGGTAACCAACCCGAATGGTGGCTCGAACCGTGCCGCTTTGCTTGGCCTTGCTGGCAAGTTCTTTGACATCGGTAGAGTCTGCAATCAGTCGGTAGGCTTCCGGATCAACCTCGACCAGAACCTCGGTGTCTGTCTCGCTAGCAACATAAACCGCATCGTTCATGAATGAACTCGACTTGGCTTCTTCGCAGATGTCCTGATCGAGCACCTTGGCGTCGCGCATGCGGTCCAAGCGGAAAGTGCGCACACCCTGATTCTCTGGGCAGTATGCCTTGAGGTACCAAAAATCTGGTCTCGGCTCGATGCGAAGCGGATCCAGCTGACGAATCTTGCGCTCGCCGCGTTGGTTGCGGTAATCGCATTCGATGCGTTTTCCATTGAGGATGCCCTCACGTACCGCCTCGACGTCTGGGTCAACCTCAACCGGTTGCACCTGAATCATGCGGTGCCTCATGCGCATCGCCTTGCCAAGGAGTTCTTGCAGGTGGCGCACCTCGGCCTCGAACTCGAAACCGGGCATGCTGGCAAGATATGCCAGACCTGTGCTGAGCGCCGCTGCCTGTCGCGGCGACACCTTCGGCAATTGGCTAAGGAACGGCTCATCATCGAGGTCGATGATTCCCTCGTCTTCGTAGAGCTCGATGTCGAAGTGAGCAAACCAGTCCTCGCGCCAGTCGGCTGCGAAGCTCTCTGAAACCACTTCGTTGGTTGATCTAACCGCCTTGTCTAGGTCGGCTTTCGAACAACCAAAGTGCTTCACTGCCTCTTCGACGCTCAGTTCTCCGTGCGTTTCGATGTAGGCAATCAGGGCGAGGGCTAGGTTGAAGCGTTCGATTCCGTCAAGACCTTTTAGCTTAGGCATGGGCTTCCAACACCTTTCGGTATCCCTCGTTCACTGCCTCGATCAGCGCTGCGGGTTCGAGAACCCTGACGTCACGACCGAACTCGCGAAGCTCTTCTGCAAGTAGGTAGAGGTCCATGAAGTTTCGTTCGTGGGTAACCCACTCACCGTCGTTTGACTCGCCGTCAACGTATCGGAACCAGGCTTCGCTGCCCTTGAGGATTTCAAGTTTCGCGACGTTGGCCTTGACCAGTTCGTCGAGTTCTCGCTCGGCCGTCTCTAGCTGATCCGGAGTCGGTGCCGGAAAACGTCTCGGCTCACTGCTGTTCTCGGGCTTGACGAGCTCAACCTTAGAAACGATTCGCTTGAGCAAGAAGTTTCTAACCGATTCGCGGGCAGTATCCCAGCTAGTGAGCATCCACTGGCCACCGATGTTTTTCATAGCCCAGGGGTGCACCTCGCGCACCAGCACTGTTGACTGCCCAGGCTTTCGGTACTGAAACCGAACCACTGCCCTATCGGCGATGGCGTGACTCAGCGGAAGGAAAGCGGGGTCGTGCACCTCGATTTGCGGCTGCAGTGAGAAGACCTGCTCCGATTCGCCAGCCATTCCAAGAGCCTTGAGGCGAATCACCGCAGCACCGGCATCCTTCGAAACGGCGGCTTCAGACCAGACCTTGCTGGCTAGTTGCAGCAATTGAAGTTGCTGAGTGCTGAGCTTGGTTCCCTCTGGCCAAGCAAAGTCGCGCTGAGGAATCGAGTACAGCGAAATGTTGTGGTCATTCACATTCACGTCGAACGCGAATCCGTTCTCACGCAAGATTGCCTTATCACGTTCGAATTTCTTCGAGACAGATTCTTCTGAAGTTCCCTTGGCTAAATCGTCGCGATAAGCGGGAACGACCTTAAAGATCTGCTCTTTGGAAATGCCTTTGCGGCCGACCATGATGACCGTCGCGAGAAGGTTGAATAGCCTCGCGGGGACATCCCACTTGTCTTTTTCTTCGGCCATGTGTCCCCCTTCTTGGTTTCAACTACTTGCTGTTGGTTCCGAGAATATCGATAACGAAAACCAGAGTTGAGTTAGCCGGAATCAAGGATTGCTCTTGGTTTCCGTAGCCCAATTCAGGCGGAATAACAGCGATGATCTGAGAGCCCACTGTTTGACCGTCTAGAGCCTGTACGAAGCCGTCAATCAGCTTGCCCTTGGTCAGTTCGAACTGAGCCGGCTGTCCGTTATCCCAAGATGAATCGAACTGAACTCCGTTCCAGACCATGCCCGTGTAGTGAACGGTGACAACCTGGCCCTGCTTAACCTGCTCGCCGCGACCGCGAATCAGTACGGAGGTCTTGAGCTCGGTAGGCGCATCCTTGCCGGTCATGGTGATGCCAGGCTCACCGTTTTCGGCGCGAACTACACTCGGGAACCCAGCCTCTGGGCGAAGTTCCTCGCCAACGGCTCGCGGCAGGAATACCTTCAGCATCTTGAAGACGAAGACGATTGAGTCATCTGCACCAACACCCAAATCAGGGATTCCCTGACCGGCGTGTGCAAGCTTCGCTGGGACCACGAACGAGACCAGTGAACCCTGCTTCACGCCTGAAACCGCGTGGCAGAAGTCTGGAGTCTGGCCAGCCTGAAGGTACTGTGAGACGAAGTCGGTGCCGTTGAAGCTTGAGGCCTGGAACTGCTTGCCGGTTCCACCATTGATGCCCATGTACTCAAGGTCGACCAGCTGGTTTCCGGTGAAGGTTGGACCGTCACCCTCAACCAGCACCTTGGTTGAGATTTCATCGCCGTTGATTCCGAGTGGGAAAGTGATCTTCGGTGCGCCTGAGCCTGAGGTGTCTGCTTCGATCTTGCTCGCGGCGTCACCTGGCTTGCTTGAGTATGCCTCGCAGGCTGGTTTGATGGATGCTACATCAGCCTCGAACGAGGCCGGAGCGCATCCTGAAACTGAAAGAGTGGCCGCGATAGCGAGACCGATTGCTGCGATTTTGCGCACTGAGATTCCCTTTGTTAATCGTTGTCTAAGTCTAGTTTGGTGTGGTCTTCAGAGCCCTCAATTCGGGCGGCCGCCGCAGCCTGCGCGCTACGAATGGTTTTGCGAAGTTTCTTGTCGCTAATCTTGCGCTGCCCAATGTGTTCTGGGTTCCAGACCGACAGGTCTTCATCGCTGAACTCTGGCTTGTTGCGAGTCTTGAAGTTCGGCAAAACCGTGCCGGGAGCGAGCTTTCTGGCGGTCACCAGAAAGGCGGTGTGCGCAATCATTCTGTGCTCTGGGCGCACAGCTAGACCCTGAAGATGCCAGTCGCGAACCATAGATTCCCAAGCCGCCGGTTCAGCGAACTGTTCGCTGTCTCGCACCGCCTCCGTGAACCTTGACAGCTGGGTTACCGTTGCCACGTATGCGATCAGCACGCCGCCGGGAACGAGTGCTTCGGCGCAGGCTTCGATGCATTCCCAAGGTGCCAGCATGTCGAGCACGATGCGATCAACCGAGCCCGGAGCGCACTTCTTTGGCAGCTCATCCTGCAGATCCCCAAGGTGAACCGCCCAGTTGGCAGGCTCGGCTCCGAAGTTAGTCGCGACATTTGCTTTTGCGACTTCGGCGAATTCGGCTCGTCGCTCAAACGAGTCGAGGTGTCCGTCTGAACCAACGGCGCGAAGCAGATACATCGAAAGTGCGCCGCTGCCGACCCCGGCCTCGACTACTTTTGCGCCTGGGAATATGTCTCCCATGGTCACGATTTGGGCCGAATCCTTTGGGTAAACGATCGCCGCGCCGCGCGGCATGCTGAGCACAAAGTCAGCCAGGAGCGGGCGGAACGCCAGGTATTCGATCCCGGTCTGGTTCAGGATCACCGAGCCCTCGGGTTTGCCGATTATTTCGTCATGCAGGATGTCGCCTCGGTGCGTGCCGTAGCGGGCTCCCGGAACAAGGGTGATTGTGTTGAGCCGACCCTTGGGCCCGGTCAGTTGAACTCGGTCTCCTGCGCGGAACGGACCGGTTGGCAATTGCGGGCTCTTGGCTGGTGTGTTCTTGTCTGCCATCTCGCTAATCTCTGTCTCTGGATTCGTGTCTGAGCTCGATGAGTTCGCTCAGGTGTGCGACGGTCTTGCCCTCGAGTGAGCCCCAAAGGATGCGACCCGGCCGTTCGGGAATCGTAAGAATGTGCGGAACACCGATCGCCACTGCCCCCGAAGCCTCTGCCGAGGCGAGGCCGTTTACCGAGTCCTCGATAGCTACACAGTCTTCTATTGCAACTCCGAGCCCGCGAGCCGCCGCCAGGTATGGTTCGGGATGCGGTTTGCCTACCGAGACGTCATCCCCACCGATAACGAGGTCGAACGCACCCGACACCCCGAACTCTGCGTTGAGTGCCGAGACCACTCGGTCGGCCATACGTCGCAGCGACATCGTGACCAAGGCGGTTCGAATGCCCTGCTCGCGAAGTTCGTGCAACAGCTCTTTTGCGCCGGGGCGCCAAGGAATGTGTCGATTGAGTTGGGTTTCGACCTCGTCGGTCAGGCGGTCGATAATCGCATCCGGTGAAATGTCTGCGCCAATTCGGTCTCGAAGAATCACAGACGATTCGTAGAGACTCATTCCGACTAGGTCCATGCCGTCTTCGGGAGTCCATGCCTTGCCGAACTCTGCGGCTAGCGCGGCCTCGCTCTGCAGCCAGTAATGCTCAGAGTCGATTAGTGTGCCATCCATATCCCAGAGCACGGCAGCGGGTTTGCGCATAGTTCCCAAAGTCTATCCGAGTGCGTATCGGCCGACCTGCTGCGGACTGTCGCCGCTAGGCTTGAAACTAGCCGAAGGGGTTGTTACGTGAATCTGTTGAGAACTGGTCGAGTGCTGATTGTCTCGTTCGAAGGTTGGAACGATGCCGGCGAGGCGGCAAGTGGCGCGGCGAAGGTAATCGCTCGCAGCCTAAACGCCGATGTCGTGGCATCGGTGGACCCTGAGGACTACTACGATTTCCAGTTTTCCAGGCCGACCGTATCCTTCGATGATGCCGGCAATCGACAGCTGGCCTGGCCAACCACCGAGTACTACGCCCCTGGCGTGGATGTGGTGCAATCGCGGCCGGAACTAGCTCGAATCAATGTTCTGCTTGGCGTTGAACCGTCGCGTCGCTGGAAGGCCTTCGCGACCGAAATCTTTGAGATGGTCGAAGACCGCGAGATCGAGCTCGTGGTGTTTCTAGGCTCGTTGCTGGCTGATGTGCCACACACGCGTCCGATTGCGACTCATGTCACCTCGCAAAACATGGGGCTGCGCAACAGCGAGGGCTTCGAGAAGAGCGACTACGAGGGCCCGGTGGGCATCCTGACAGTGCTTGGCTTGGCACTCGAGCGTGCCGGCATACCGACCATGTCGATTTGGGCCTCGGTGCCGCACTACGTGCACACTCCCCCTTCGCCGAAGGCCGCGCTGGCTCTACTGGTCGAGGTTGAGCGATTGACTGGTCTGCAGTTTGGTCACGAAGAACTTGCTCAAGAGGCATTCGCTTGGGAACGCGGCATCGATGAGATGGCCGAATCGGACGAAGAGCTTTCGCGCTATGTTGCGACTCTCGAACAGAGCAAGGATGAGTTCGACGCGCAAAACGCGAGCGGTGAGTCTTTGGCAGCCGAGTTCGAGCGTTACCTTCGTGAAAATGAGCCGCCAAAACCGGGTCAGTAACTCGGCTGGTTGCGTCTTACGCGCTAACTACCCCGGCTGAAAGAAGAGCCAAGATGGCGGCTCCGGCGAACACCCGGTAGACCACGAATGGCATGAACGAGCCACGGCTCAGGTACTTCAAGAACCCCGCGATGACCGCAAACCCGACAACGAAGGCGGCGAGCGTTGCGACGCCGGTCGCGATTAGGGCATCCCCTGGCAGATCGCCAACACTTCCTGCGAACTGGTAGGTGCCGCTAGCCACAACCGCCGGAATCGCAAGCAAGAAGCTGTATCTAGCCGCCGCCTCGCGAGTGTAACCGAGAAACAAACCGACGGTAATGGTGCCGCCGCTGCGCGATACGCCTGGAATGACGGCTAGAGCCTGACCGAGCCCGAACAGGATGCCGTGTTTGGTAGTCAACTCACCGATCGGCTTGCGCTTAGAACCGAAGACATCGGCTATGCCCAGCAGGATGCCGAACACAATCAGTGTGAAGCCAGCGACCCAGAGGTTTCGCAGCTCGTTCTCGATGAGGTCTTTGAACGCGATTCCGATTAGAACAACCGGAAGCGAACCAACGATGATCAGCCAACCCATTTTGTAGTCGGTTCCGCGTTGATCGCGGTTGCCTAATCCCTTGAACCAGGCACTCGCGATTCGCAGGATGTCTTTGAAGAAGTAGATGAGAACGGCCAGCTCGGTGCCAAGTTGAATTGTGGCGATGAACGCGGTCAATTCTGGCTTAGTCAGGTCGCCTAGATTCAGCAGTTGCTGGGCAAACTGAACGTGGGCACTTGATGAGATGGGCAGGAACTCGGTGAGTCCCTGGATCACGCCGAGAAACAGCGCGTCAAGCGGATTCATTCGTCGAAGTCATCCTGAACAAATGGCAGGTACTCTTCGAAGTTTTCGCTGAGCGCTTCCTCGTAGTCCAGGAACGCATCAAGCAGCTTCTCGTATGCGGCTTCAACCGAGGGATCCTCCGGCCCGCGACGAGTCGCGACCGCTTCGAGATGCCTTTCGAGTGCTGCGGTGAACTGTCT
>CAYTNT010000020.1:0-19617 GCA_964439235.1 uncultured Rhodoluna sp.
AACTCGAAGGTGTCTTGCTTGGCTTGCGCGCCATTTGCCACCAACACGATTGAGACCACCAGTTGAACCAGCAATCCCAGTTCGGTAATCGCCAGCGCGCCGATGCTCACCAGACTGGGTAGCCTGCCGATTAGGCCCAGAGTCAGCGCAAACAAACCCGCTGCGAAGTAAACCCAGAGTTGAATCTGGAACAGAACATCAATCATTGAAAACCACCGTTGACTTGAGCTGCTTGCCGTGACGCTGAACGATTGCAACCAGTTTCGCATCCTGGTCTAGCGCGGCAAAATCTTGCCCAGCCGAAATCTGCTGCTCGCGAGCGGGCATAGCTTCGGGGCGAAACACCGGCCGTTTGCCCTGACGCAATTCGAGGGCCTCGGTTGCGGTGAGCCGGTAAACATCGAACCGGGCGGATGCGGCCTGTGCGAGCGGAACCACGCTCAACCCGTCACGCTCGAGCGCTTTGACGCTCGGCGCATCCTCGATTCTGAAATCACCAATTCGGGTTCGGCGAAGACCGGTCAGGTGCCCCCCGACACCAAAATCTGCGCCGAGGTCTCTTGCGAGAGCGCGGATGTAGGTTCCCGAAGAACAGTCGACGACAACATCGAGATCGATGAAGCTGGCCTCTGGCGTCTCGACTAGGCGAGGTGGGGCCAGTAGCTCGAAACGAGACACGGTCACCACTCTCGCCTCGAGAACAACGTCTTCGCCCGAGCGAACCCGAGCATAGGCGCGCTGCCCATCCACCTTGATGGCACTGACTGCAGAGGGACGCTGCGAGATTTGGCCTCGCAGTTTGCTCAAAGCCGGTTCGAGTGCCTCGCCCAATCGCGCAAACAGTTCGGTGATTTGGGCAGGTTCGGCGCGCTCCAGGACATCGCCCTCGGCATCATCGGTAACGGTGCTAGCGCCGAGTCGAATAGTTGCCAGGTAGGTCTTGTCTTCACCGACGAGAAAAGTCAACAGCTTGGTGGCCGACTCGATGCCGAGCAGCATCAGGCCGGTGGCCATGGGATCCAGGGTTCCGGCGTGACCGACCTTGCGAGTTCCGGCCAACCGGCGCACCTTGGCTACCACGTCGTGGCTGGTGATTCCGGCCGGCTTGTCAACCAGAAGCAACCCAGGCTGAACGGTCAACTAATCCTCGTCTTCTGGGTTCCGAGGCTCTTTGTAGGGGTTTTCTTCACCCGCAAACTTGGCGCCCTCGGCGAGCTTGTGCAGCTCCTCATCGCGCTCCTTGGCCTGAGCTAGCAGGTCATTGAGGTGAGCGGCGTTGTCTTGCACATCATCGAGTTCGAACTCGATGGTTGGGGTAAGGCGAATCGAAAGTTGACGACCAACCTCAGAACGGATGCGTCCGCGGTTGCGCTCGATAATCTCGCCGCTACGGACTCGATCCTCTTCGCTGCCGAAGACCGTGTAAAAGATTTTGGCGTGCTGCAGGTCAGGAGTAACCCTGACCTCGGTAATGGTTACAAAACCGAGGTCAGGATCCTTGACCGTGCGCTCGAGCGCCTCGGCCACCAAGACCTTGATTCGCTCGGCCAGGCGTCTGGCGCGTGCGTGATCGACCATGAGAACTCCTTGAACCCCGAGCCTTAGGCGCGAGGCTTTTCGCGCATTTCGAAGGTTTCGATGATGTCTTCAAGCTGCAGGTCGTTGAAACCACCGAGTCCGATACCACACTCGTAGTCGGTCTTGACTTCGGTGGCGTCATCCTTGAAGCGCTTGAGCGAGTCGATCTTCAGGTTGTCTGCGATGACCTTGCCGTCGCGAAGCACACGAGCCGAAGCGTTGCGCTTGATCGAGCCCGAGCGAACGATCGAACCAGCGATGGTTCCGACCTTCGAAGACTTGAACAGCTCGCGAACCTCTGCGGTACCGGTCTGAACCTCTTCGAACTCTGGCTTGAGCATGCCCTTGAGTGCGTTCTCGATGTCTTCGAGCGCCTGATAGATGACGGTGTAGTGACGAATGTCGACACCCTCACGGTCGGCACGTTCCTTCGCCTTGTTGTCAGGGCGAACGTTGAAGCCGATGATGATTGCGTTGTCAACCGTCGCGAGGTTGACGTCGCTCTCGGTGATCGCACCAACACCGCGGTGGATGATGCGCAGCTGCACAGAGTCGTCCACTTCGATCTTGAGCAGCGAGTCCTCGAGGGCCTCGACGGCACCCGAAACGTCACCCTTGATAACCAGGTTGAGCGACTCGACCTTGCCCTCCTCGAGAGCCTTGGTGAAGTCTTCGAGGCTGACGCGCTTGCGGGTCTTTGCGAGCAGTGCGTTGCGGTCTGCCGCCTCGCGCTTCTCTGCGATCTGACGCGCCTGACGCTCGTCGTCGGTGACCACGAAGGTGTCACCGGCTCGAGGAACCGACTGCAGACCAAGAACCTGAACCGGGCGGCTCGGACCAGCGTGCTCGACGGGCTTACCGTTCTCATCGAACATGGCGCGAACGCGACCGTGAGCGGCACCGGCGACAATCGAGTCTCCGACGCTCAGGGTCCCCGACTGAATCAGAACGGTTGCGACCGAACCGCGACCCTTGTCGAGGTTTGCTTCGATTGCAACACCGCGAGCATCCTTGTTCGGGTTCGCACGCATGTCGAGAGCGGCATCGGCAGTGAGCAGAACCGCATCCAGCAGGTCTTTGATGCCCTTGCCGGTAAGCGCCGAAACGTCGACGAACATGACATCGCCACCGTATTCTTCGGCAACCAGGTTGAACTCGGTCAGTTGCTGGCGAATCTTGGCTGGGTTTGCCGATTCCTTATCTACCTTGTTCACGGCAACCACGATCGGCACGCCGGCCGACTGTGCGTGGTTGAGCGCTTCGATGGTCTGCGGCATGACGCCGTCATCGGCTGCGACAACCAGAATCGCCAAGTCGGTAACCTGGGCTCCACGTGCACGCATAGCGGTGAACGCCTCGTGACCTGGGGTGTCGATAAAGGTGATTGCGCGGTCGACACCCTCGTGCTCAACGTGCACCTGGTAGGCACCGATGTGCTGGGTAATGCCGCCGGCCTCACCAGCGATCACGTTCGAGTTACGGATGCTGTCGAGCAAGCGAGTCTTTCCGTGGTCGACGTGACCCATGACAGTGACCACTGGTGGACGCGCCTCGAGGTCTTCCTCTTCGTCGTCGTAGTCGGTCGAGATGTCGAGACCGAAGCCCTCGAACAGTTCACGCTCTTCGTCTTCTGGAGAAACGACCTCGACCTTGTAACCGAGCTCTTCACCGAGGATGCCGAAGGTGTCTTCGTCGATTGACTGGGTTGCGGTTGCCATTTGTCCGAGGTGGAACAGAACGGTAATTAGCTGACCAGCATTTGCATCAATCTTGTCTGCGAAGTCTTGAAGGCTGGCACCGCGACGCAGGCGCACAACGGTGCTGCCATCGCCACGTGGAACTACCGCGCCACCAAGGCTCGGTGCGGTTCTCTGCTCAAATTCCTCGCGCTTGGCACGCTTCGACTTGCGAGCCTTGGATGCGCCGCGCGCACCACCCTTGCCAAAGGCACCTGCGGTTCCGCCGCCGCGACCACCGCGACCAGCTGGAGCACCACCAGGGCGTGGGGCGCCGAAGCCACCGGCGTTACCGGCACCAGGACCGCCGCCGAAACCTGGACGAGCCGCTCCACCACCGAAGCCGCCTGGGCGACCTGGGCCACCGGCACCCGCTGGACGTGGACCGCCCGGACGACCCGGAGCACCAGCACCGGCTGGACGTGGACCACCCGGGCGACCTGCGCCACCCTGATTTGGTCGACCCATGCCCTGCGAAGGTGCGAACGGGTTGTTGCCTGGACGAGCCATCGGGCGTGGAATGCCCATGCCCTGCGAAGAAGCAAACGGGTTGTTGCCCGGACGTGGGATTCCTGGCACCGAGCCGGGAGTGATCGGCTTAGTTGCCGATCCTGAAGCTGGGGTGGCCGCCGCTGGGCTTGCGGCAGGGGCAGCTGCAGCAGGTGCTGCTGATTCGCTGGCTGCCGGCTTTGCCGGAGCAGGGGCCGGAGCTGACGGGGCTGAAGCAGCCGGTGCCGCTGGAGCCGGAGCATCAGCCTCGGCCGCAGCAGGCTTTGCTGCTGCAGGCTTTGCCGGCTCGGCCTTAGGCTCATCGGCCTTTGGCTTTGCGTTCGGGAACGCATCCCTAAGTTTCTTAGCAACTGGCGGCGCAATGGTTGAAGAACCACTCTTGACGTATTCGCCTAGTTCCTTGAGTTTTGCCAGAGCCTCATTGGTGTCAATGCCGAGCTCTTTGGCGATGTCGTATACGCGTGGAAGCGCCACTTAGTTTCTCCTGTCTGGGGGCCTCCCCCGAGTCAGGGTAGGCCGATTTAAAGCAGTTGGGTACTCATTTCGAGCTACTCATTTTTTGCCATCATCGTTTCTGCCTGTTCTTTAGAAAAGTTCAAACCCGTGGTGTCTGCCTGAACCGAAATCCTCAATGCTCGAGCGATTGCCCGGCGCTGAATTGCTTCGTTCAAACAGTCTTCGTTGGGATGCAGCCATGCTCCCCTGCCAGAGATTTTTCGCTGAAGATCAAATTCCACAACGATTCCGGAATCCGAAGAGAGCCTTGAGACGAGTCTCAATAAATCTGACTGATTAGCACGCTGGCGACAACCAACACAAGTTCTAACGGGATTCATTCTAGCCCCTGCCCTTCGAAAGAGCCACAGGTCGCGGCCGCGATTGGCTAATCCTCGAGGATGCTGTCTGGCTGGATGTCGATCTTCGCGCCGGTCAACTTAGCGGCCAGGCGGGCGTTCTGCCCCTCCTTGCCGATGGCCAGCGACAACTGAAAGTCTGGCACGAGGACGCGCACCGAGCGAGCGGCAGCATCCAAGGTGAACGCGCTCGAGACCTTGGCTGGCGAAAGTGCCGATGCCACGAAGGTTGGCAGGTCGTCGCTGAAGTCAACGATGTCGATCTTCTCGTCGTTGAGCTCTGCGGTGACAGCACGAACGCGCTGACCCAGTTCACCGATGCAAGAACCCTTGGCGTTGACACCCGGCACTGTGGCGCGAACCGCAATCTTGGTGCGGTGACCTGCTTCACGAGCGAGCGAGACAATCTCGACCACGCCGCTGGCGATTTCTGGAACCTCGAGCGCGAACAGCTTGCGCACCAGGCTCGGGTGAGTTCGCGAAACCGTGACCTGCGGGCCACGGGTGCCGCGGTTGACGCTGGTGACATAAACGCGGATGCGCTTGCCGTGCGAGTAGTCCTCGCCAGGCACCTGCTCTTCTGGAGGCATGATTGCCTCGATCGAACCCAGGTCAACGTAAACCATGTAAGGCTTCGAACCCTGCTGGATCGTGCCCGAGACGATGTCGCCCTCTTTGCCCTGGAACTCGCCGAAAACGCTCTCGTCATTCAGAGCACGGATGCGCTGCGCGATGACCTGCTTGGCTGCGTTGGCCGCGATGCGGCCGAAGTTCTCTGGGGTCACCTCGAGTTCGCCGGTCTGGTTGCCCTCTTCGTCTTTGACCGGCTCGTAGATCGTGACGTGGCCGGTGGTGCGGTTGAGTTCGGCTCGAGCCGGCTCGTTGTGGCCGACGACCTTGTGATACGCAGCGAGCACGGCGGCCTCAATGATGGTCACAGACTCGGATACCGGAATTTCGAATTCCCGCTCAATCTGCTTTAGAACACTCAGATCGATATCCATGTGATGCCTCCAGGCCGTTAGTGAAGTTGTAAGAACAGGCTGTAATGGTACTTGAAATTAGACCAGTTCGCCTAGAAGGTTTTCGAGCTTGACCGGCTTGCGCTCACCAGTGCGGCGGTTCCAGACATCTACCTCACCGGTTTCGAGCCCGCGACCGACAATCACAATGTGCGGCACACCAATCAGCTCGGCGTCGCCAAACTTGACGCCCGGGCTTACCTTTTGACGGTCGTCGAGAATCACGCTCTTGCCGGCCGCTTCTAGATCTGCCGCGAGCTTCTCGGCGGTCTCGTACACGACGTCATCCTTGCCGGCGGCGACCACATAGAAGTCGGCTGGCGAAACCGACTCTGGCCAGATCAGGCCCTTGTCGTCGTTGTTGGCTTCGGCTAGAACCGCAACCAGTCGGGTGACACCGATGCCGTAGGAACCCATGGTGACGGTAACCAACTTGCCATTTTCGTCGAGCACCTTGAGATCGAGTGCTTCGGCGTACTTGCGACCGAGTTGGAACACGTGCCCGATTTCGATACCGCGAGCCAACTCGAGCGGACCAGAACCGTCTGGCGCTGGGTCGCCCTCGCGCACCTCGGCGATGTCGACAACACCGTCGGCACTGAAGTCGCGTCCCTTGACCAGGTCAAACACGTGCTTCTCTGACTCGTTTGCCCCTGTGATCCAGGCGGTTCCGTCGACAACGCGAGGGTCGAGCAGGTAGCGAATCTTCGTTGCACCCTCGAGACCGAGGATCTGCTCTGAGCCACCGCCGGTCAGACGGACCGGACCGATGTAGCCCTTGACCAGGCCAGGGTTCTTCTCGAAGTCAGCCTCGGTGGCCGCCTCAACCTCGAATGGCGAGAACGCTGCTTCGGCGCGTTTCGCATCCACCTCGCGGTCACCTGGGATGCCCACCACGACCAGCTCACGCTTGCCCTCGGGTGAGGTCAGCGCAAGCACGACGTTCTTGAGGGTGTCGGCGGTAGTCCAGGCCCGACCTTCGGTTCGAGGCACAGTGGCGTTAGCAAGGTCGACCAGGGTCGCGATGGTCGGAGTGTTCGGTGATGGATGCACCACCGCGGCCGCAAGCCCAGTAATCGGCTGAGAAGGCGGGGCAACAGTCTTGACCGCTTCAACGTTTGCGGCGTAGCCACCCGGCGAGCGCACGAAGGTGTCTTCACCGATAGGGCTAGGGCTCAAGAACTCCTCCGAGGCCGAACCACCCATCGCACCGGCATCCGCCTTGACGATCACGTAGTCAACGCCCAAGCGGGTGAAGATGCGCTCGTAGGCATCACGCTGAGCGTGGTAGCTGGCCACCAGCCCCTCGTCGGTGACATCGAAGCTGTAGGCATCCTTCATCACAAATTCGCGGCCGCGAAGCAGACCCGCACGAGGACGCGCCTCATCGCGGTACTTGTTTTGGATCTGGTAGAGGCAGACAGGCAGGTCTTTGTAAGAGGTGTAGAGGTCTTTCACCAGCAGGGTGAACATCTCTTCGTGGGTCGGTGCCAGCAGGTAGTCGGCCTTCTTGCGGTCTTGCAAACGGAACAGGTTGTCACCATATTCGGTCCAGCGGTTGGTGGCCTCGAATGGTTCGCGCGGCAGCAGAGCCGGAAAGAACACTTCCTGTGCGCCAGCGGCGGCCATTTCTTCGCGAACGATTTGCTCAATCTTCGACTTCACCAGTAGCCCAAGTGGCAGCCAGGTGTAGACCCCCGGTGCAGCTCGGCGGATGTAGCCCGCGCGCAACAGCAGCTTGTGGCTGGTTACCTCGGCCTCGGCTGGATCTTCACGAAGCGTGCGCAGGAAAAGCGATGAAAGACGGATTGGCATACGCCAATGTTATCGAAGCAGCCCGAGCGGGATGCGCGGCTCGTCGGCTCTACTTCTTGTCTGAGACGACGACCTGCGGCGAACCGACCAGCGATGGGTCCATTTCGGCGGCGATGCGGTTGGCTTCTTCGATGAGGGTCGCAACGATCTCGCTCTCGGGAACGGTCTTGATGACCTCACCCTTGACGAAGATCTGGCCCTTGCCGTTGCCCGAAGCCACGCCGAGGTCGGCCTCGCGGGCCTCGCCCGGGCCGTTCACGACGCATCCCATCACGGCAACGCGAAGCGGAACGGTCATCTTCTCGAGGCCCTTGGTCACGTCGTTCGCGAGGGTGTAAACGTCAACCTGGGCACGACCGCAGGATGGGCAAGACACGATCTCGAGTTTGCGTGGACGCAGGTTAAGGGCCTCGAGAATCTGCGAGCCAACCTTGACCTCTTCGACCGGCGGGGCCGATAGCGAGACACGAATGGTGTCTCCGATGCCCTTGGCCAGAAGAGCGCCAAACGCGACAGAAGACTTGATGGTGCCCTGGAAGGCTGGTCCTGCCTCGGTGACACCGAGGTGCAGTGGCCAGTCGCCGCGCTCTGAAAGCATCTCGTAGGCGCGAACCATAACCACTGGGTCGTTGTGCTTGACCGAAATCTTGAAGTCGTGGAAGTCGTGCTCTTCGAACAGGCTTGCCTCCCAGACTGCGGATTCAACCAGAGCCTCGGCGGTTGCCTTGCCGTACTTGGCCAGCAGACGTGGGTCAAGCGAACCGGCGTTCACACCGATGCGAAGCGAAACGCCGGCGTCCTTAGCGGCCTTAGCGATTTCGCCGACCTTGTCGTCAAACTGTCTGATGTTGCCAGGGTTGACTCGAACACCACCGCAACCGGCTTCGATTGCCTGGAATACGTACTTGGGCTGAAAGTGAATGTCGGCAACTACGGGAATCTGCGACTTGCGCGCGATCAGTGGCAGGCGATCGGCGTCGTCCTGGCTCGGTACTGCCACGCGCACGATGTCGCATCCCGAAGCGGTTAGCTCGGCGATTTGCTGAAGAGTGGCGTTGACGTCCGTGGTCTTGGTGGTGGTCATCGACTGCACCGAGATTGGGGCGTCACCTCCGACAGCGACCTTGCCGACCATGATCTTGCGGGTCTTGCGCCGAGGCGCCAATACCGGCGGAGGGCCTGAAGGGATTCCCAGGTTTACTGCTGCCACGTGTTGCTCACTTTCGTTTTGCCACTAACCCTAAACAGAGTAGTCAACTCGGTCATTCCGCTGACGTCACTCAATCTTGCGAGCCGTTGCTAGAAGGCAATCGGCGCGATCACATCGGCGATGATGAAGGTGATTCCCATGACCATAAGAACCACCCAAGCAAACATCGTCAAAGGCGCAAACAGCGCCAGGTCGATCGGGCCAGTGTCTGGTCTTTTGAGGATTCGATTGCCGACCGCCTTGAACTTGCTGAGCATCGCAATCAGGATGTGCCCGCCATCAAGCGGCAGCACCGGAATCATGTTGAACGCAAACAGAGCAAAGTTCAAACCGGCGAGCATTAGCAACCAGACCGAGAGAGTTGAACTGAAGTCTTCGCCGTTTTGCACCGCAACGTCACCAGCGATATCGGCAATTCCAACAATCGAAACCGCGCCGTTCGGGTCACGTTCGTTCTCGCCAAAGATTGCTCCAACACTGGTGACCAGCTGCTGAGGCAGGTGAATGATCAGGTTGAACGTGCCAACGATGCTGTTGGAAGCAAACTTGAGGGTTTCGGAAGGCGCTTGGGTAGCAAACTCGAAGTCAAAACCAACCCCTAGGAAAGGTCGCTCTTCGGTGCGGTTTGAAGTGGAATCAATCGGCACCGGAACGCTTCTGATTTCGGCGGTGCGCGCCAACACCGCGCCGTTGCGATCAATCTTGATGTCGACGCTTTGCCCAACGTATTGCTCGAGTAGCGGCTTGATGTCTGCTTGCTTGGCGACTTTTTGGCCGCCAATTTCGAGGATGCGGTCACCCTTTTGCAGACCGATCTGGGCTGCCGGCAGGACGTAGTCATTGGCCCCGCAACTCTGACCCGATAGCTCGGCAACACAGGTGTAGGTTGACCGCACCTGGGTGCCAACCTGCCAGGTGCCAACCACGTTCAAAGCCAGCGCGGCGAACAGGAAGCCCAGAATCAGGTTCATGAACGGGCCGCCGGCCATCACGACAATCTTTTTCCAAGTTGACAGCCTGTAGAAGCTGCGGTGCGCCTCTTCGGGCGCGAGGTCTTCGTCGGGTCTGGCCCACTCGACCATGTTTTTGTACCAAATCATGGCTTTCGAATTGCGCTGGTCGTTTCGGGGAGGGTTCATTCCGCTAAGCAGAACGTAGCCTCCAAGTGGCAGCAGTCGAACACCGTATTCGGTTTCGCCGCGCTTGATTCCCCATAGTTTCGGCCCGAAGCCAATCATGTACTTGGGCACTTTGACGCCAAACTTCTTGGCCGGCCACATGTGCCCGATTTCGTGCAAACCAATCGAGACGGCCAGAGCAAAGGCCAAAACCAAGACCCCAATAATCCCCGACCAGAAATCGTTCACCCGTCAAACCTAACTAACTCGACTGACAATTTGCTGAACCGCTAGCTTCGGTTGCGAGCGCCCAGCGTTGCGGCTAGCAAGCACGCGCGATGACCGCATCCGCTCGGTCGCGAGCCCACTTCTCGGCCGCCAAAACCGATTCGAGGGTCAACTCGGGCTCTGGTTCGTGCGAATCAACCACCCGCGCAACGAGATCGACAATCGAGTTGAAGCCGATTTGACCTCGATGGAAGGCCTCTACAGCTTGTTCGTTGGCGGCGTTGTAGACAGCGGGATACGTCTTGCCCGCCGAACCAACCTTGCGCGCAAGAGCGACTGCTGGAAACACCGTTTCGTTTAGCGGCTCAAAAGTCCAGGTTGCAGCCTGACTCCAGTCGCAAGGCTTGGCAACATTCGGCACGCGCTCGGGCCAAGACATACCGAGCGCAATCGGCAACTTCATGTCTGGCGGCGAGCACTGGGCAATCACCGAGCCATCGACGAACTCAACCATCGAGTGAACGATCGACTGCGGGTGCACGGTGACCTGAATCCGCTCGAACGGGATATCGAACAGCAGATGCGCCTCGATAAGCTCTAGACCCTTGTTCACGAGCGTGGCCGAGTTGGTCGTGACAACCTTGCCCATAACCCAGGTGGGATGCGCAAGCGCCTGAGCCGGCGTCACATCGTTTAGTTGCTCGCGGGTCCAACCGCGGAATGGCCCGCCGGACGCGGTGAGAATCAGGTTGCGCACCTCGGACTTTTCGCCCGCGAGCAGGCACTGGGCAAGAGCGCTGTGTTCGCTGTCAACGGGCACGATCTGACCCGGCTTGGCCAAATCGGTCACCAGTTTTCCGCCGACAATCAGCGATTCCTTGTTGGCGAGCGCAAGCACCTTGCCGGTCTCGAGTGTGGCCAGGGTTGGTGCGAGACCAATCGAACCGGTGATGCCGTTGACCACGACATCGGCTTCTACAGAGCGCACCAGCTCGGTGGCCGCCTGAGCGCCCAGGACCGCCGCGGTAGCCGGCAGGCCGAACTCCTTGGCCTGCTGCCCCATCAGGTCGGCCTGCGAACCGGTTGCGAGACCCACCAGTTCGAAGCGATCGCGGTTTTCTCGAATCACGTCTAGGGCTTGGGTTCCGATTGAACCCGTCGAGCCGAGGACTATAACTTTGCGCACCAGAACAGTTTGCCACGCTGAAGGTTTGAGGCACAGCGGCTCGGCGCGCTCATTCGCATCCGAACAATCGGGATTTGCCAGATTTCGAGCGTAGGATTTTAGGTATGACACAGTTTCCGATTGAACAAGTTCGCAAGGTCGTCACTGCCATTCCTGGACCTAAGTCACAGGAACTCCACCAGCGTCGCTTGAACGCCGTTTCGCACGGTGCGGGAGCAGCGCTTCCGGTTTACATCGAAGCCGCGCACGGCGGCATCCTCGTTGATGTCGACGGAAACCAGTTCATCGATCTCGGCTCAGGCATCGGTGTAACCACCATCGGTCACACCAACCCGCACGTTGTTGCGGCTGTTCAGCAGCAGGTTGCCAAGCTGACCCACACACTCTTCACTCTGACCCCCTACGCGGGCTACGTCGAGGTTTGCGAATACCTAAACAAGTACGCACCAGGCAACTTCACCAAGCGTTCGGCCCTGTTCAACTCGGGTGCCGAGGCAGTAGAAAACGCCGTCAAGCTGGCTCGAAAGTTCACCGGCCGAGGCGAGATCGCAGTGTTCGACCACGGCTACCACGGTCGCACCAACCTGACCATGGCCATGAACTTCAAGGCCATGCCTTACAACTCGGGCTTCGGTCCTTTCGCCCCTGGCGTGCACCACGTTCCGATGTCTTACCCATTCCGCGACGAGCCTGGACTCACCGGAGCAGAGGCCGCCAAGCGCGCAATCACCTACATGGAAAAGCGCGTTGGCGCAGCCAACCTCGCGGCAGTCGTCATCGAGCCAATTCAGGGCGAGGGTGGATTCATTGTTCCGGCTCCCGGCTTCTTGAAGGCCATCAGCGAGTGGACCAAGGCCAACGGAATCGTCATGATTGCCGACGAGGTGCAGGCCGGTATGGCCCGCACCGGCAAGTGGTTCGCCAGCGAATGGGAAGAGGGCTTCGAGCCTGACATGTTCACCATCGCTAAGGGAATTGCTGGCGGTATGCCGATCTCGGCAGTCACCGGACGTGCCGAAATCATGGATGCGTCGCACCCTGGCGGAATCGGTGGCACCTTCGGCGGCAACCCAGTTGCCGCCGCCGCAGCTCTCGCCGTGCTTCGACAGATGGAGGCCGGTGGTGTGCTCGAGCGCGCTCTGGCAATCGAAACTCTGCTTCGCGGCAAGCTCGAGGAACTGCGCGCCAAGTACCCGGTAATCGGCGACGTTCGTGGACGCGGCGCAATGATTGCGCTCGAGTTCGTCGAGCCAGGAACCAAGAACCCGAACGCACCAGCGGTCGACGCCGTTGTCAAGTTCTGCCACGCGAACGGCGTTCTGGTGCTCAATGCCGGCACGTACGGAAACGTGATTCGCTTCCTGCCACCGCTGGCCATCTCAGACGCGCTGCTGCTCGACGCGCTGGCCGTCATCGAGCAGGCCGTAGCTTCGGTCTAGGCATCCCGCTTTAGCAAAAAACGGGGCTCTCCGCAGTGGAGGGCCCCGTTTTTCTTTGGCTTGCTAACTAGGCTTTCGGTTACTTCACCGCAGCGAGGCGCTTTGCCTTGCGCGCCCCGCGAATCTGAACGATGAACACAATCGCGATCGCAAACAGGAACACGGCCGAACCAATCACGTTGGCTTCGGCGGGAATGCCCTTGCTAGCAGCGGTGTAAACGTACTTCGGGAACGTGTCGGCTGGGCCAGCGTTGAAGTTCGTGATGATGAAGTCATCGAACGACAATGCAAACGACAGCAGTGCGGCTGCCATGATGCCAGGCAGCAGCAGTGGGAAGGTGATCTTCCAGAACACCTGATTCGGGGATGCGTACAGGTCGCGACCGGCCTCCTCGAGCGCAGGGTCCAGGCTAGCGACGCGAGCCTTCACCGTGACCACCACGAAGCTCAAGCAGAACATGATGTGGGCGATGATGATGGTTCCGATGCCCTTCGGGGTTCCCATGCTCAGGAACTGCGCTGCCAGACCGGCGCCGAGAACAATCTCGGGAGTTGCCATCGGCAGGAACAGCAGCAGGTTAACCGCTGAGCGGAACTTGAAGCGGTAGCGCACAATCGCAATTGCAATCGCGGTGCCGAGCGCTGTAGCGAAGAAAGTCGAAACTACACCGATAAGCACCGAGTTTCCGAAGGCCTCGCAAACGCCCTGCTGGTCGCAGACGTTGATCCAGTTGTCAAAGGTGAATCCACGCCACTCGATGTTCGACTTGAAGCTGTCGTTGAACGAGAAGACGAAGGTGTAGACGATCGGAATCAATAGGTAGGTGAAGGCCAGAAGCGCATACACCGGAAGGGCAAACTTGCCGAGCGAGAATTTCACAGCAGGTCCTCCGTTCCGCTTCGCTTAACGTAGGCCGATACCAGCACAAGAATGACCATCATCAGCAGCACGGAAAGCGCCGATGCGGCTGGGTAGTCGTTGATTCGCAAGAAGTTTGCCTCGACAACGTTTCCGATCATGGCCGTGTCAGGGCCACCCAGGAACTCACCGCTCGCGTTTACGAAGTCACCCGCGATTGGAATGAAGGTGAGCAGGGTTCCCGAAATGATGCCCGGCATGGTGATCGGAATGGTCACCTTGCGGAAAGTCGCAAACGGGGATGCGTACAGGTCGGAGCTGGCCTCGAGCAAACGGGTGTCGAGACGCTCGAGTGTCGTGTACAGCGGCAGGGTCATGAACGGGATGAAGTTGTAGGTCAGACCGAAGATCACCATGAACGGACTACCCACGATGTACTGGTCGGGGTTCAAGAATCCGATGCTCTGCAGGGTTGTCGTGATCCAGCTCTCGTTCGAGAAGATTTGCTTCCAAGCAAAGGTGCGCAGCAGGAACGAGATAAAGAACGGTGCGATAACCAGGGTCAGCAGAAGTCCCTGCAGCAGCGGGCGGTGACGAATCTTCACACCGATGAAGTAGGCCAGCGGATAACTGATTAGCAGAGCGAGCACGGTCGCAATCAACGCGTACGAGAACGAGCGGACGATGTGTGGCAGGTACTTCTCGATGACGAGCCAGTAGTTGCCAATCTCGAAGCCATATACGTAACGACCGATTTCGCCGAACGCGTTCGGGTCAGGTGCCTGCAAAGAGGTGATGACCAGCGAAACCAGAGGTGTCAGAAAGAATAGTCCCAGGTAGGCCAGACCAGGCAAAAGCAGCAGCAGGGCTACCTTGCCGTTGGTTCTGGTCGGAGCAGCGGATGCGGTTTTTCCGCCACCGTGTCCGAATGCAGCGAAGGCCATCCCGACTAATCCTCTTCGGTTGAATCGGCAGTGGAGGCAACCTCGGGCGAGTCAGACAAACCAAAGGTGTGCTCAACTTTGAAGCTGACCCAGACCTGAGCCCCGAGTTCGATGACCGGGCTCTTTCCGATGTTCTGCGCGAACACGGTTACCTCACCGAAGTCTGGGATGTCGATCAGGTACTGGTTGCTCACGCCGGTGAAGCGAATGTCGATAATCTCGCCTGGGCCGATTAGGTTGATTTCGCTCGACTCGGCAGGCTTCTGCTCGTGGAAGGTCGCTTTCTCGGGGCGCACACCGACAGTGATCACTCCAGAGTGCTTCTCGGCGCGGTTCTTCGGAACGGTCAGCTTGCGACCACGGAAGTTGATGCTCACCGAGGATGCGTTTTGCTCGACAACCTCACCCGTAAACAGGTTCGACTGCCCGAGGAACTTGGCCACAAACGCGGTGTGCGGGCGGTCGTAGAGCTTCTCAGGAGCGCCCATCTGCTCAATGCGGCCCTTGTTCATAACGGCCACGATGTCAGCCATGTCCATGGCCTCTTCCTGGTCGTGGGTCACGTGCAGGAAGGTAAGGCCGACCTCCATCTGGATGGCCTTGAGCTCGATCTGCATCTCGCGACGCAGCTTGAGGTCGAGCGCGCCGAGCGGCTCATCCAACAGCAAGAGAGAAGGGCGGTTGACTAGAGCGCGGGCCAGTGCGACACGCTGCTGCTGGCCACCAGAGAGTTGCTGTGGCTTGCGCGAGCCCAGGTGACCCAACTGAACCAGATCGAGCGACTTTTGCGCCTTGGTCAGCGGGTCTTCGACCTTGCGCTGGCGAAGACCGAATGCCACATTCTCGAGGATTGTCATGTGCGGGAACAACGCGTACGACTGGAACACGGTGTTCACCGGACGCTGGTATGCCTTGGTCTCGGTGACATCCTGACCGCCGATCAGAATCTTGCCCTTGGTTGGCTGGTCGAGGCCGGCTACCAGACGCAGGGTCGTGGTCTTACCGCATCCCGATGGGCCGAGGAGAGCAAAAAACTCTCCGGCTGGGATGTGCAAATCGAGGTTCTCGATTGCGGTAAAGCCAGGGAACTCCCTGCGAATGCCAACTAGTTCTAGATCTGCGCCGCGGGCAACAAACTCGGTTGCCAACTATGCACCCAGACGAATCTCTTGGAACGCGCGGGCAAACGATGCCTCCTCGGCACCAGTCAGAGCGCGGAACGATTTCACGTTCTTGAGGAACTCCTCCGAAGGGAAGATCAACTGGTTCTCGGCGAGCGCCGGGTCAATCTTCGCGGCCTCTTCCTGAGCACCGACGACCGGAGTCACGTAGTTCACCCAAGCGGCAAGCTCGGCTGCGTTCTTCGGGTCGTAGTAGTAGTTGATCAGGGCTTCAACGTTCTTCTTGTGAGTTGCACCCATAGGAACGATGAACTCGTCGGCCGAGATGGTGCCGCCCGACTCAGGAATGAAGAAGCCGTACTTTTCGGTGCCAGCGCTCAGGTTGAGCTGAACAGTGTCGCCCGACCACGCAATTGCGGCGATGGTGTCACCGTTGGTGAGGTCTTCTGAGTAGCTGTTTCCCTTGATGCGGGCAACCTGGCCGTCAGAAACCTTGCCAGCGAGGAAGTCGATTGCGTTCATGAACGCATCCTCGGTGAGGCTCGAGTCGCTGGTGATGTCGATTCCCTGCGAAAGAAGGATCAAACCGATGGTGTCGCGCATCTCTGAGAGCACACCGACGCGGCCCTTGAGGGCTGGGTCCCACAGGTCGTCAAGGCTGGTTGGGGCGTCCTTGCCGGTTGCCTTCTTGAACTCTTCCTTGTTGTAGGTGATGCCTGCCAGGATGCCCTGGTAAGGAATGGTGTAGTCGCGGTTCGGGTCGAAGGATGCCCCGAGGTAGGCAGGCTGCATGTTCGCCTTGTTCGGAATGTTTGCCGAGTCGAGCTTCTGGGCCCAGCCGTTGTTTACCCAACGGGCTGCCATCCACTCGGTTGGGCAGGCCACGTCAGCGCCGATGTCCTTGCCGAGCTTTAGCTGATCCTTGACCTTGCCGAAGTAGCTGTCGTTGTCTTCGATTTCGACCTTGTAGGTGACCTTAATGCCGGTCTCCTGCTCGAAACGCTGCAGGGTCGGGTAGTTGCCGTTGTCGTCTTCGTCGATGTAAAGCGACCAGTTGTGCCAGACAAGCTGCTTGTCAGTGTCTGAGATGTCCTTAGCCGGAGTCAAAGTCTCTGGCCCTGAGTTGCCGGCAGGAGCACAGGCTGCGAGGGCTAGCGCCGCAGCGGTCGCTCCCGCACCCGTAAGTGCGGTTCTGCGCGAGATTTGGTGACGACGAGCCATCTCAACGAGTTGACGCATCATTGGATCTTGTGGAAGTGGCTTGTTCATTGCCGGACTCCTATTCATCGAAAGGGCTCGAGGCCCGACCAACTACTGCAAAAATACGCACCAATGCGCATCAAAGAAAGTCTGCCACATCTGGGGCGCTCATTGAACCAATCCGAGAAATTCCGTTCAGGTTTTTATAGGAAACAGAAATTCCTTCTGTTTATTGAGCAGTCGGCCCACCAGCCAGCCGTCCAGGGTGTGGATTGCGGCCTCGGTTTTGCGCACTTTGGACGCAGCGAGCGACTCACTGCGGCTCGACAGAACCAACGCATCGGCCTGGTCAACCTGACCTACGATTACGCGATTGATTAGGTTGGCCAGCAGCACGCGTGGAATGCCCGATGTGCTTTGCCCGGCGCAAATCATGCGAACCCCGGCCGACCTTCCCTGCCCTGCCAACTTGAGAATGCGCTCTCGCGAATCTGGTTGCTCGAGTGCAGCGCCAATCTCGTCGATAATCACGACCTCCGTAGCGGTTCGAACCAGATTTGGTCGAAGCCCTGACCAGTCCAAAGCGTCGAATAGTTCCTGCCAGAGCTGGGCGATCGCGCGCGGGTCAGCACTTGACGCGATTCGGGTGTCGCCTGCTGCGTCGCCTAATGCCGACCGAACTGTGAGCGCTTCGAACTCACCGTGCTTGAAGTCAAACACCCACGAGCGAATGCCCGGCATAGCTTGGCAGTCTGCCAAGAGGCGCAACAGCAGCATGCTCTTGCCGCTGCCCGTTGGGCCGACAATCAGGGTGTGTGGATTTTGTGTCCACGGCAGCTCGACCGGCTCGGGATGCTCGCCCAATTCAACATCCTCGATGGATACGCCGAGGCGTGGTAGTTCGGTTGGAGCGCGAGCGAGGCCTTCTTCGAGTGACATGAAGTCGGGCAATCGGGATCGAACACGCAAATCTTCAAGTACGCGTCTTCGCAGAGCTCGGTTGAGCAACAGCCTGGGTTTGGTCAGTTCGACCCCGTCGAAGAACCAGCGGTCTTCGACGGATACCAACCGAACCTGTTCTGGAGGTGATTCGACGAGCCTCGATTTACGAGCGGATAGACCCATTACGGCCAAGGTTGCCAGCACCGAGGTTGCGGCCAACAGAAGATAACTCGGGTGACCCGTGCTCAGCGCAAACACCAAACTTGAGATGACGCTTGGCAGCAGCCAGATTAGACGCATCCCACCAGCAAACCGCCGATCTGGAGTCGACCGGTCGGTTCGCCAGCAAGCTGTTGAAAACTAGGTGTGTTGCGGCAGATTACTCGCCAAGCCAGTGCATGACGTGCTTGATGCGGGTGTAGTCCTCGAAGCCGTACATCGACAGGTCCTTGCCGTAACCCGAGTGGCGGAAACCACCGTGCGGCATTTCGGCAACCAGCGGGATGTGGTCGTTGACCCAGACACAGCCGAAGTTCAGTCGCTTCGAGAAGCGCATCGCGCGACCGTGGTCGCGTGTCCAGACCGATGAGGCAAGGCCGTAATCGACGTCGTTGGCCCAGTTCAGCGCCTCGGCATCATCCTTGAACTTTTGAACGGTGACTACCGGACCAAAGATCTCGGTCTGAATATGCTCGTCCTTCTGCTTGAGGCCGGTTAGAACGGTTGCCTCGAAGAAGTATCCGCCGTTGTCGTTGATTGGCTTGCCACCCACGGCGATGTCCGCGTGGTCAGGAAGTCGGTCAATGAAGCCCTTCACTCGCTCAAACTGGTTTGCGTTGTTGACCGGGCCAAACAGCACGTCGTCGCTGCTCGGCTGGCCGGTAGTCGCATTGGCAAGCACCTCAGCGCGAAGCAGCGCTACGAACTCGTCGTGCACCGATTCGTGAACCAGGATGCGTGTCGCCGCGGTGCAGTCTTGACCAGCGTTGAAGAATCCGGCAATCGCGATAGTTGCGGCCGCGCGCTCGAGGTCAGCGTCGGCGAACACGACAACCGGCGCCTTGCCGCCGAGCTCGAGGTGAACGCGCTTGAGGTCACTGGCAGCAGCCTTGGCAACCTCCATGCCTGCTCGCACCGATCCAGTGATCGAAACCATCTGCGGGGTCGGGTTCTCGATCAGAAGTCGACCGGTGTCGCGGTCGCCCGTTACGACGTTGAAAACGCCCTTCGGCAGAAACTCGGACGCGATTTCGGCGAGCAGCAGGCTCGAGGCCGGAGTGGTGTCAGAAGGCTTGAGCACAACGGTGTTGCCAGCTGCGATCGCCGGCGCGAACTTCCAGATAGCCATCATCATTGGGTAGTTCCATGGGGCAACCTGGCCAATCACACCGACCGGTTCGCGACGAATGGATGACGTGTGCGCGCTCGAATACTCTGCGGTGGCGCGTCCCTCGAGGTTTCTCGCGGCACCGGCAAAGAATCGCACCTGGTCGACTCCTGGGGTGACCTCGAACTCTACGAGGGTCGCCAGTGGCTTTCCGGTGTTCTCGCTCTCAACCGCGGCGAGCTCGTCGGCACGCGCCTCCATAGCGTCGGCGATCTTGAGCAAGGCCAGCTGGCGCTCGGCTGGGGTGCTGTTGCTCCAGCCATCGAAGGCCGCATCCGCCGCCTTGAATGCTGCTACGACATCGGCCTCGTTCGAGTTAGCCGAGGTTGCGTAAACCTGGCCGTTGGCCGGATTCACAATGTTCAGGGCGCTGTCAGCGCGTGATTCAACGTACTCGCCGTTGACGAAATTCTTTAGTGTGCGAACCGACATAGTTGCTCTCCTTTGAGTGACTATCACTTGCCGCTG
>CAYTNT010000021.1:0-18670 GCA_964439235.1 uncultured Rhodoluna sp.
CGCGCAGCACGCGACCAACCGCGATGCCGAACACGCCCTGGCCGCGGCCGAGCAGATCGATAACTTCATCCTCGGTGGTGCACAGGTAGACGCGAGCGCCGTCCGACATCAGGGTGATTCGGCCGAGGTCGTTGATTCCGGCAGCGCGCAGCTGATCGACCGCGATGCGAATCTGCTGCAGCGAGACCCCGGTGTCAAGCAGGCGCTTCACCAGCTTGAGAACCAGAATGTCGCGGAACGCGTAAAGGCGCTGTGAGCCCGAGCCGCCCGCGGGGCGAACGCTCGGCTGGACGAGACCGGTTCGGTCCCAGTAGTCGAGCTGCCGGTAAGTGATGCCCGCTGCGGCAGCAGCCGAAGTTCCACGGTAACCGGTCTTCGGATCGACCGAAGGAAGGCCGTCGGTGAACAGCATGTCTTGCGAGTACTCGTCTACGCCCTCTGGAAGAGACTTAGGTTCAGTTGCCGTTGAGGCCGAGGTAGGTTCAAAAACCACGCGGGCCTCCTAACTGGTGCGAACAAGCTCTCTAAGGTTCAAGTACAGGTTTAATTGTTGCCGTTTAGCGAACACTCTGCGGTTAATTTTTAATCTCGGCGTGTCGCCCTGTCTACAGGCAGTTTTCAGCAAACGCCCAAACTAACGAAAACTACTGGTCGATTTTGTTGATGACAGCGTGAATCAGCTCGTTGCGAATTGCCGCAAACTGGTTCTCAATCTCGGCCGCGTAGTGAGCCGCGCGAGATCTCGCGCCAGTGTCGTTCTTGCGCAGAACCGGGGCGATAACGCCTTCGATGATGCCGATTTCACGGTCAGCTGCAGCCTTCAAACCGCGCAGGTGACGCGGTGCGATACCGAAACGCTGAAGGTGTACCAGCGCGCGAGCGATTTCGATGTCGCTGTGCTCAAACGGCTCAACCCCAAGAAGCTGAACCTCTTGTGCCTGCTGAAGCAGGTCATCCGAGATCGCGGTTTCCGCAATCAGTTCGATCAAGCTGAACTTGCGGTTGCGAATTTGCCTGACGTGAGCCGAATTGACCGATGACTCACCCGGCAGCGTTGGCTGCTTGCCGGCATCCAGATCGGCCAGGTAGTCACGAATTACCTTGAGCGGAAGGTACTTGTCACGCTGAAGCTCGAGCACGATGCGAAGGCGCTCGACATCCGCCTCGGTGAATTTGCGGTATCCCGATTCGGTGCGCTGCGGGGTAACTAGACCCTGCTCCTCGAGAAAACGAAGCTTCGACGGGGTGAGATCTGGGAACTCAGCGTTCAGCTGGTTTAGCACCTTGCCGATGGTGAGGAGTTTCGCAGCGCGAGCGCTCGAAATTGAGGTAGCTAGAGCTTGGGCCATGACTAAGCAGCACCGCCTGAACCTGAAACACCCAAGTCAGCCGGCGAGGCAAAGAAGGTCAAACGGAACTTACCGATTTGAACTTCGTCTCCGTCTGTGAGCGCGGCGATGTCGACGCGGTCGCCACCCTTGTAGGTTCCGTTGAGCGAGCCGAGGTCTCGCACGATGAATGAGCCATTGTTGCGGGCGAATTCTGCGTGACGTCGACTTACCGTTACGTCATCCAGGAAGATGTCTGCGTTCGGGTGTCGACCCGCTGAAGTGAGGTCTTGATCTAGCAGGAAACGGGCGCCGTCGCTTGGTCCGTTTACGACAACCAACAGGGCCGAACCCTTTGGCAGGGCGGCAATCGCATCCCGTTCGTCTTTGGTAAGCGCTGCGACTTTATTTGCAACCAATGGGTCGGCAAATCGCAGGGTTGATTCGACTTCATTCGTCGATTCGTCTGCCATTTCTGCCTCGTTTTGGGTTGGTTGCTAGCGGTTCTTGAATGATTAGCCTAGTGCTTTTTGCGAACCTCAAAATTCACGATTTGTAACACTTGTTTGACGTAAACCAGGCCCGCCCACCAGTAGAGGCCAATGCCCCACCAAGCGAAGGCCCAGGCAATAGGCAGGATGACAAACTCCGCCTGTTCCCAGATGCTGGCCATCAGCAAAAGCGGGAAAGCGTAAAGCAGCGCGAACGTGCCAGCCTTGCCCAAAAAGTGCACCGGTAGCGGGCCGTATCCGTAGGATGCGAGCACGGGATACACCACCAGCAACAGCAAGTCGCGCGCAATAATCGCGGCGGCGAGCCAAAACGGAATGTGTTCGGTAATCGTCAAACCGATCAGGGTTGTGAAGATATAGAGCCGGTCCGCAGCGGGATCCAGCAACTGGCCGAGTCGAGTTACCTGGTTCAGTTTGCGGGCGAAGTAGCCGTCGAGATAGTCGGTTAGGCCGGCGCTAGCCAGAACGATGAGCGCAATCAAATAGTGGTGGTTGAGAATCAGGATCAGAAACACCGGAACCAACGCAAGTCGAAGCGTTGAGAGGATGTTCGGCAGGGTGCCCCACTGTCGCCAAAGGCTCATCTGCTGCATCGCATCCATGACCCGATTCTATTCGCCAAAGCGACACTGACTATATCGCCGAACCGACACGGTGGTCGGGCTGACCGGATTTGAACCGGCGACCCCTTGTCCCCCAGACAAGTGCGCTACCAAGCTGCGCTACAGCCCGTCAGAGCCGAAACGGCTCCTCAGCGCTCAATTGCGAGCGCTATCTACAACTCTAGACGCGCTTGCGCTTCTCGCGCACACGCATCCCGAGCTCGATCGGAGAACCCTCGAAACCGTAAGTTTCGCGCAGTCGGCGCTGAATGAAGCGACGGTAACCCGGCTCGAGGAACCCGGTCGTGAACAGCACGAACTTCGGTGGACGGCTCGATGCCTGGGTAGCGAACAGGATGCGTGGCTGTTTTCCGCTGCGCACAGGGTGCGGGGTCTCCATAGCCAGCTCCTGGATGAAAGCGTTGAGCTTGCCGGTTGGGATGCGGGTATCCCAGGAATCGAGTGCTACTTCGAGAGCCGGCACGAGTTTCTCAAGGTGACGACCGGTCTTGGCCGAGATGTTGACTCGAGGTGCCCAGTCGACGTGGGCCAGATCCTGCTCGATCTCACGCTCTAGGTAGCGACGACGTTCGTCGTCGAGCTCATCCCACTTGTTGAAAGCAAGAACTAGCGCGCGACCCGATTCGAGCGCCATGTCAACGATGCGAATGTCGGCCTCTGAGATTGGTTGCGTGACATCGAACAGAACCACGGCCACCTCGGCACGCTCGAGAGCCGCTGCGGTGCGAAGTGATGCATAGAAGTCAGCACCCTGCTGCAGGTGAACCCTGCGGCGAATACCGGCCGTGTCAACGAAACGCCAGACGCGACCGCCTAGTTCAACCTGCTCATCGATCGGATCACGCGTGGTTCCGGCTAGGTCGTTCACGACCGCGCGCTCTGAGCCAACCGCCTTGTTTAGCAGCGAGGACTTGCCCACGTTCGGACGACCAATCAGGGCTACGCGACGAGGTCCGCCAATCTCTTCCTTGGCGACCGCGGAAACCTCGGGCAGAACTGCCATGGCAGCATCGAGCATGTCGGCCACGCCTCGACCGTGCAGGGCTGAAACCGGATACGGCTCGCCTAGCCCTAGAGACCAGAGTGCGCTCGCTTCGGGCTCGAGACGGGCGTCGTCAACCTTGTTTGCAACCAGAATCACGGGACGCTTGCTGGCGCGCAAGAGCTTGACGACGCGCTCGTCGGTGCTGGTGGCACCGACGTGAGCATCGACCACGAACAGCACAGCATCCGCAAGCTCAATGGCTACCTCAGACTGAAGGGCAACCGACTTATCGATTCCCTTAGCGTCTGGCTCCCAACCGCCGGTGTCTACGAGAGTGAACTTGCGGCCATTCCATTCGGCCTTGTACGAGACGCGGTCTCGCGTCACGCCCGGCTTGTCTTCGACAACGGCTTCACGACGACCGAGGATGCGGTTTACGAGCGCAGACTTTCCCACATTTGGACGACCGACGATCGCCAGAACCGGAAGGGCTGGCATAACGCGGTAACCGTCGCCGTAGTCTTGCCCGGAACCGAGAACCTCGAGGTCTTCGTCGTCTAGGTCGTAATCGGCCAGCCCAGCTCGCAAGGCGTCGGCTCGGCGTTGTTCTTCATCCTCAGAAATCTCGCCGAGACGTGCCTGGAATTGCTCTGCATCGAAGTCGTACTCGGTGTCATCGTCGACGAGTTCGCCTGGCGTCGCATCCTCGTCGAATTCGTCGTCAACTTCTACGAAGTCTTCTTCGGGGTTGCCGTAGGTGTAAGTCACCTCGACTTCTGAAAAGTCGTCGTCTGGCTTCTTAGTCATTTGAAGTTCCTTTTTGTGCCGCGGCGAGACCGCGCTCGATGATTTCTCGAACCGCCGCTACGGTCTGTTCGAAGTTCAATTCCGTTGAGTCAACCAAGATGACTCCTTCGGCCGGAGTCATAAAGTCAACGACCTTGGAGTCGTTCTGATCACGCTCTGAAACTTGGCGGCGAACCTTGCTCGCCTCTTGAGCAGATAGCTCTGCAGAACGTCTCTTTAGTCTAACCTCTTCGCTGGCGCTCAGCAGGAGTCGGACTGGTGCATCGGGCGCAACCACGGTGGTGATGTCACGGCCCTCGACAATCACACCGGCACGCTCTGACCCCTGCACTATCGCGTGGGTTAGCAATTTCATGTAGTCGCGCACGGGTTGGATCCTGGCGACGTTCGAGACAAACTCGGCAACTCTGCTTTCGCGAATCGCCGAGGTAACATCATCGACGCCGACTCGAACCCAGTAGTCGTCCGGGTCGACCGAAATCTCGTAGTTGAACTCGGATTCGAGATCGGATTCCGCTAGGTTTTCGAGCGCGAAGCGACCTTCTAGAACCGCCCAAGCCAAGGCTCGGTAGGCAGCGCCAGTGTCCAGATAGCCGAAGCCAAGGTCTCTCGCGACCTGCTTGCTCACCGAGGACTTGCCAGATCCAGCAGGCCCATCTATCGCGATTAGAACGGTCATCCGGCCAACCTCCAACCTCTCTGCAGCAATTGATCGGTCAACTTGGCCAGAACTGAAGGAATCACGAAAAGCTCAACCAAACCGACTTGGGCGCTCGGCGAGTGTTCGAGTTTGAGCTCTTCGATGTTCACGCCGATTTCGCCGACCTCATTGAAGAGTCGACCCAGTTCACCCGGCTTGTCTTCGATGATCACTACCAACTGGGCATACTCGGTGTTCTTTCCGCCGTGCTTGCCCGGAATCCGAGCCACGCCAGAGTTTCCCGACTGCAAAACCGAATCAATTGCGGCGAGCGCCCCTGGTGCCTCTGGATTTTCGAGTGCTCTTACCACTCCAGCAAGATCATCGGCCAAATCGGTTAGAACCGCAGCCACTGGTTTGGCATTGGCCGAAAGAATCTGAACCCAAAGGCGCGGGTCGCTCGCGGCGATTCGGGTGGTGTCACGCAGGCCCTGTCCCGCAAGCGAGACGTCTGCGGGATCCGCATCCGCCAGTCTCGCTGCAAGCAAGCTAGAAACCAGCTGAGGAACATGCGATACCAAAGCCACCGCGCGGTCGTGAACCTGCGCGTCCAGTCGAACCGGGGATGCGCCAAGGTCGAGCACGAGCTGCTCAACCAATCGCACCGCGTTTGGCGAGCTAGCGGGGTTTGGCGTAATAACCCACGGCCTCGACGCAAAAAGGTCGGCACGACCGGCGATGGCTCCGCCGCGTTCACGGCCAGCCATCGGATGCGACCCAACGTAACGCTCGAGGTCAGCGCCGGCTGCTTCTAGCTCGGCAAGGATCTTTGCCTTGACGCTGGCAACATCGGTGACTACCGCGTTCGGAAAAGCGGCAAGCTCGGCGGCTACAACCCGCGAGGTCACATCTGGGGGAACGCAAACGACGATGATATCTGGTTTGTCACCGGCGACGGCTACGCGGCCAGCGCCATAGTCGATTGCGAGTTTCTCGTTTGCGGGTGACGCATCCACCAACACAACATCGACGCCCAGTTTTCGAAGCGCGAGCCCAACCGAAGAACCGAGCAGTCCGGCTCCAACGACTCGAACCAGGCCAGAGATTCGGGCTGGGGTCACTGTGCCAAATCCAATCTCAGGGCCGTAGCGCCCTTCAGATAAACGTGCTGAACCTCAGAGCGCGCGACATCGGTATCGAAGTTGATCATGATTCGAATTACTCGAGGAAGAGCGTGCTTTACGTTCATCTCGACGAAACACATCAGCGGAACATCGCCGAGGCCCAACTCTCGCGCCGCCAGAGCCGGAAACTCGCTTGTGATGTCTGGGGTCGCGGTGAACAGAATTGAAATCAGTTGGTGGTTTTCAACGTTGTTTGCGTGCAGGCACTTTGCGATGAGTTCGGCCGTGGATTTGAGCAGGTGTTCGCGTTCGTCGACATCGAGTTGGATTGCTCCACGAATTGCCCTGATCATCGCTATGCACTCGTTTCTTCAGTTACCGAGCCGATTTGCGGCCGGCAGTTGGTTTGGATTTGCGCCGACCGGGCTTTACCTCGGCTGGACGCGGGGTTCTTGCGTTTTTGCCCTGCGCAGCCTTGAGAAGAGCACCTACCTCAAGTTTACTTAGGCGGCGGATATCGCCGGGGCGAAGTGTACCCAGGTGAATCGGGCCGAATTGTTTGCGAACCAGCGCACGAACGGGATGCCCGACCTCGTCAAACATGCGTCGCACAACGCGGTTTCGCCCTGAGTGGAGCACAATCTCGACCAGGGTTTCTTCACCCTTGACGTCGATCACGTGAGCCTTGTCGGCGCTAATCGGTCCGTCTTCGAGTTCGACACCCTCGAGCAGTTGCTGGATGGTGCCTGGCGTAACGATTCCCTTGACTCTCGCGACGTATGTCTTTGTGACACCGAATTTGGGGTGGGCCAACTTGTGCGCCAAGTCGCCATCGTTGGTCATCAGAATGAGTCCAGTGGTCTCGGCATCAAGTCGACCAACGTTGAATACGCGGTCGTAATCCTGCACAAACTGTCTGAGATCGGGCCTACCCTGCTCGTCATTCATCGAACTGACAACGCCGAGCGGCTTATTCAAAGCCAGATAAACCCTTGAGGTATCGAACTGAATCGGCGTGCCGTTGACTGTCACCTGGTCGACGGCGGGGTTAATCCTCGAGCCAAGTTCGGTCACTACCTTGCCGTTGACCTTGACTCGCCCCTTGGTGATTAGCTCTTCGCAAACACGCCTCGACGCAACGCCCGCGTGCGCCATCGCTTTCTGCAGTCGAACCTCGGTCGCCTCAAGCGCATCCTGCGGCTCGGACTCTGACTCGAACTCTGGCTCAAACTCACTCATTGAAATCCGCATTCGCATCTGGCAGGTACGGGCTGATCATCGGCAGTTCGTCGAGCGAGTTGATGCCTAGCAGCTCAAGCATCAGGGTTGTGGTTCCGTAGTTGATGGCACCGGTTTCTGAATCGGTGTAAAGCTCGGTGATTAGGTTTCGACTGAGAAGCGTCTTCACGACCGAATCGACGTTCACACCACGAATGGATGCGATCTGACCGCGCGAGATCGGCTGTTTGTATGCGATCACCGCGAGTGTCTCTAGAGCTGCCTGGCTCAGTTTGGTTGGATTCTCGTTGGCGACGAAAAGCTTGACGGCCCAATCGAATTCCTGGCGAACAAAGATGCGCCAGCCGCCGCCGACCTCGCGCAACTCGAAGCCGCGCACTCGTCCACCGGTCTTGCCGTCATAGTCATCCTTCAGGGTGGAAATCGCGTTCTTGATCTCGGCAACTGGCAACTCGAGAGCGCCGGCCAGCGTAATCACTGACAACGGTGAATCGGCGACCATCAAAATCGATTCGAGCGCGGCCAAGAGATTCTCTTGATGCGACTCGAGGATTTGCTGTTCGGCCTCGTCTTTCGGATTAGGCGTCATACTCTGCTCCAAGATTTGCTAGAAGATTTTCGTCGAAACTTTCGGCCCGCCACACCAGCTTTAGATCGGCCAACGGGGATTCCTGCTCAAACGAAATCGCCATCAGTCGATACAGTTCGAGAATCGAGAGGAATCTTGCCACCACGACCGCTCGGTCGCGCACCTGTCCAATCAGCTCGCGGAAGGTTAGGGTTCCGGCCTGGCGAAGACTGCGCGCAACCTCGACTACTTGCTCGCGAATGCTCACGCGGGATGCGTGCAGGTGAGTGAGGCCGACCGTTGGTATCTCGGTTGGGGTCAGCGTCTGCTCGGCAAGCGCGGCGAAATCTGCGAGCGACAGAGTCCAAACCAGCTCGGGCTTGGCGTCCCTGAACCGCTCCTCCATCATCACGTCGCGGGCCACTCGTTCACCCTCGAGGTTGAACGAGGTCGAGAACCACGACGAGATTTCCTTGAAGGCCTTGTATTGCAGCAGGCGGGCGAATAGCAGATCGCGAGCTTCGAGCAGTGCGACATCCTCGGCGTCGACCACCTCACCCTTTGGCAAGAGACCAGCAATCTTGAGGTCGAGCAAAGTTGCCGCAATCACTAGAAACTCACTGGCCTGCTCAAGTTCTTCGTCTTCGTCGAGCCCCTTGAGGTATGCGATGAACTCATCCGTGACCTTGCTCAGTGAGATCTCGGTGATGTCTAATTCGTGCTTCGAAATCAGCGACAGCAGAAGGTCGAAAGGACCTTCGAAATTGCCTAGCGAGAGGGCAAAGCCCGTACTCTTTTCGGTTTCGAGCTGTTCTTGGTTATGGAGCGCAACCACGGACTACCAGCTCCCTGGCTACGGTCCGATAGGCCTCGGCTGCAGACGAAGATGGCGCGTATCCGGTGATCGGAACTCCAGCCGCCGTTGCATCAGGAAACTTGACCGTGCGGTTGATGACGCTCTTGAACAGTTTGTCGCCGTAACGTTCGCGAACTCGCTCGAGCACCTCGTGCGAGTGCAGAGTACGAGGGTCGTACATGGTTGCGAGGATGCCGTCCAGGTTCAGGGTCGGGTTGAGCCTTGCCTTGACCTTCGAGATGATGCCCTCGAGGATTGCGACACCGCGAAGCGCGAAGAACTCGGTGGCCAGCGGAATGATGACTCCGTGCGCCGCAGTCAGCGCGTTTACGGTGAGCAAACCGAGCGAAGGCTGGCAATCGATGATTACGACGTCATACTCGTCGGCAACCTGTCGAATCAAACCGGCAAGGATGCGTTCGCGCGAAATCTCGTTGACCAACTCCATCTCGGCAGCCGAGAGGTCGATATTGGCTGGAATCAGGTCTAGGTTCTCGACACGAGTCGGCAGAATCGCCTTCTTGGTTTCGGTTACCTGACCGAGCATCAGCTCGTAAATCGTTGGACCGTTGTGGGTGTGGAAACCCATGCCTGCGGTGAGAGCACCCTGCGGGTCAAAGTCGATCAGAAGAACTTTACGGCCGTACTCGGCAAGCGCAGCGGCGAGGTTGATAGTAGTCGTGGTTTTGCCGACTCCACCCTTTTGATTACACATCGCAATTACTCGAGCGGGACCGTGCTGTTTTAGCGCAGCCGGCACCGGAAAACGGGTGTCTTTATCGCTTTTCGCCATGGCTTCCTCCCTGAACTCGAGTCGCTACAAGCCTAGCGACTAGCGGAGGCTTAACCCCTGATGCGGGCGGTTTTGAATCGTGGCTAACCGCGTCTGGCTCGAGGATGCGCCGAGGCGTAAACCTCGCGCAGCGTATCGACTGTGACCAGGGTGTAAATCTGGGTAGTCGCGACCGAAGAATGTCCCAGCAGTTCTTGGACCACACGCACGTCGGCACCGCCCTCGAGCAGGTGGGTGGCGAATGAGTGCCGTAGCGTGTGCGGCGAGACATGCTCGGTTAGTTGTGCTACCTCGGCGGCTGCCGAGATCACGGCCCAAATCGATTGGCGCGAGAGCCTGGTTCCGCGCTGGTTCAGAAACAGCGCCGGCGTTCCCCTGCCCTGCGCCACCAGCAAGGGGCGGCACCTGGTCAGGTATGCGGCGAGCGCAGATTGCGCAAACCGACCGACCGGAACGATTCGCTCTTTGCTGCCCTTGCCGAACAGCCGCACCAGGGTCGGATCCACGAGATCGTCGAGGTCGAGGTTGGCCACTTCGCTGACTCGAGCTCCGGTCGCGTAGAGAAACTCGAGGATTGCGCGGTCGCGCAATCGAATCGGATCCGCAGCGGCGGCTGCTTGGGCATCCTGCTCGGTAAGCGGATTCGGCCCGCTGGCGTCAAGCAAACGCTCGACAGCCGAAACCGAGATGGCCTTGGGCAGTCGTTTCGGGGTTTTTGGCGGCTTGACCTTGGCAGCCGGATCCGCTTCAGACTTGCCCTCTAGCAGCAAAAACCGATGAAAGCCGCGAACACCCGCGAGCACGCGTGCCGCCGAACTTGCGGCCAAACCGTAGCGGTGATGCAGAGCCTCTGAAAACTGCCGAATCGTCGCCTCAGAAATGCGCTCGAGCGAGTCAATCTTTTCGTGTTCCAAGAAGGATGCGTACCGCGCAAGATCCCGCCGGTAGGCCGCAAGAGTGTTCTTCGAGCTACCGCGCTCGATCGCAAGGTGGCGCAGGTATGCGTCAACGCTGGCTTCGATAGGTTGCGACACGAGACTAGTGTGCCTCTAGTTTGCGTTACTGACGCCCAGCCATACCGCGAGCGCGAGGATTCCAACCACGGTGCTCGGGTTCTTTATCTCGGCCTTGAGCACACTCTCTAGAGCCTCGTGAAACGGCACCCAACTAGGTTCAAGGTCGCGCTCTTCACCCTCTGCGCCGTCTGGTCGCCCCCTGAAGGATAGATCCTGCGCCAAGAAGACGGTGATTTTCTCGTTGCTGCCGCCTGGCGACGTATAGAAAGTGGTGAGTTCCTCCCATGAGGTTCCGACCCAACCGGTTTCCTCAAGCAGCTCGCGCTGAGCGGCGTTGAGTTTGGATTCCCCCACCAAATCGGTCAAGCCGGCCGGGATTTCCCACAAGTTTTCGCGAACTGGGTGACGGTACTGGCGGACCAGCAAAACTTCGCGCTGCTCGTTTAGAGCAAGAATCGCAACGGCCCCGGGGTGCTCCATGTATTCGCGAACAATCGACTCACCCATGAAGTCAACGGTGTCGCGACGGATGTTCCAAATGCGGCCCTCGAAAACCGACTCCGAAGCGGTGACCGGGTGTGCTGCTGAGTGATCCTGAGGCATTAGTTAGTCGCGAAAAGCTTGTTGGATTCGACGCGCTCGAGCGCAGCCTTAACCAGACCGCTAAAGAGTGGGTGGGCCTTGTTCGGGCGACTCAGAAACTCTGGGTGCGCCTGAGTTGCAACGTAGTACGGGTGAACGCTCTTGGGCAGTTCAACGAACTCGACCAGGTGGCCATCGGGTGAAGTGCCCGAGAACACCAGACCGGCGGCCGCAATTTGCTCGCGGTATGCGTTGTTGACCTCGTAGCGGTGACGGTGACGCTCTTCGACCTCGGTCTTGCCGTAAGTCTCGGCAACCACCGAACCCTGCTGCAACTTGGCGGTGTACAAACCAAGACGCATGGTTCCACCCATGTCACCGGCGGCCAGAATATCGACCTGCTCGGCCATGGTCGCAATAACCGGGTACTTGGCCTCTGGGTCAAACTCGGTCGAGGATGCGCCAGCTAAACCAGCCTTGTTGCGCGCGTACTCGATCACCATGCACTGCAGTCCAAGGCAGAGTCCAAGGGTTGGAATCTGGGCTTCGCGGGCGTACTTGAGCGCACCGAGCTTGCCTTCGATACCGCGAACACCAAAACCACCTGGGATGCAGATTGCGTCCAGATTCGCCAGCGCATCCGCGGCGCCCTCTGGGGTTTCACAGGTGTCCGAAGCGATCCACTTGATGTTGACCTTGGTGTCGTTTGCGAAGCCACCGGCACGCAAAGCCTCGGTCACCGAAAGGTATGCATCTGGCAGGTCGATGTACTTGCCGACCAGTCCGATGTTGACCTGGTGCTTCGGGTTGTGCACGACTCCGAGCAGGGTCTCCCACGCTCCCCAGACGACTTCGCCCGCTTCGAGGTTAAGCTTCTTTACGATGTAGGCATCCAGACCCTGTCGGTTTAGCACCTTCGGGATGTCGTAGATGCTGGCTGCATCGGCCGCGTTAATCACGGCGCTCTTCTCGACGTCGCACATCAGGGCGATCTTGTTTTTGATTCCGTCCGGCAGTTCACGATCGCTGCGCAACACGACGGCATCTGGTTGGATACCGATTGAGCGCAAAGTCGCTACCGAGTGCTGGGTCGGCTTGGTCTTCAGTTCACCCGATGCCGCGATGTAGGGAACCAGCGAAACGTGCACGAAGAACACGTTGTCGCGACCGATTTCGTGGCGCACCTGACGAGCTGCCTCGAGGAATGGCTGTGACTCGATGTCACCAACGGTTCCACCGATCTCAGTGATAATCACATCCGGAGCCGGCGACTCGTGCGCCTGCAGGCGCATCCTGCGCTTGATTTCGTCGGTGATGTGCGGAATCACCTGAACGGTGTCGCCCAGGTATTCACCGCGGCGCTCACGAGCGATAACCGTCGAATAGATCTGGCCAGTGGTTACGTTTGCAGCCTGGCTCAGGTTTACGTCGAGGAATCGCTCATAGTGACCGATGTCGAGGTCGGTCTCGGCGCCGTCGTCGGTAACGAAGACTTCACCGTGCTGAAAAGGGTTCATAGTGCCCGGATCGACGTTCAGATACGGATCCAGTTTTTGCATCACAACATGCAGACCGCGCGCTCGAAGAAGGTTTCCCAAACTTGAGGCTGTGAGTCCCTTACCGAGGGACGATACAACACCACCGGTAACAAAAATGTGGCGGGTTTTTCCATTGTCCAAAGCGTCTGCCATGGAATACCAGCCTATCATTCGAGGCGGGTCTAGATTCGCGATTGACTCGCCAGTGTGAGCAGTTCTCTCGCGTGTGCTCTAGCCAAGTTCGAATCCTCGAGGCCCGAGAGCATACGGGCAAGTTCAAGCACTCGCTCGGCTTCGTCCAGCACCGCAACATCGCTTGTGGTGACGTGAGCTTCGGAACTCTTGAGCACACGAATGTGGCTGTCGGCGAAGGCAGCCACCTGGGCCAGGTGTGTCACCACAATGACCTGCGCCTGCGAAGCCAGGCGGGCCAGGCGCTTGCCGACCTCGATTGCCGCGGCTCCACCAACTCCAGCATCCACCTCGTCAAAAATCAGGGTCGGCGCCTTGATTGACTTGGCGAGCACCACTTCGAGGGCCAGCATGATGCGCGAAAGTTCGCCGCCGCTCGCACCCTTGGTGATCGGACGCAGTTGACTGCCGTCGGTTCCTGAAAGCTGAAACTGCAGTTCATCTTTTCCAAACGGGCCAAGTTCTGCCGATTCGGTAATGGTCGCGTGAAACAACGTGTTAGGCATTGCCAACCCGGCTAGCTCTTTGGTCACGGAATCACTGAGGCGAACCGCAGCCGCTGAGCGCAGGGCCGAGAGCTGTTGAGCTAGATCCCGGGCTTCGGCAAGGTGCTCTCCGACGCCTCTGCGCAGCTGTTCAATCGTGTTGTCGGAATTGTCTAAGTCGGCAAGTCGCTCGGCCAGAATGTCGCGCTGATCGATCAGCTGCTCAAAACTCATCGAGTACTTCTTGAGCAGGACATTTATGGCAGCGCGACGCTCCATCACCCAGTCGAGTGAAAACTCCGAATCGCCTTCGAGGTCACTGATGTATGAAGACAAATCAGCGGCAACATCATTCAGGCTGGATGCGATTTCGCGCAGCGCCGAGGCCAACTCGCCAAGTTTTGGCTCACGTCCCTCAACCGATTCGAGTGCCTTGCGCGCGGCGGCTAGAGCCCCCATCGCGTCCGGCGCATCCAATTCCGAAGAGAAGATCGCGTCGTGAGCGAGAGCCGATGCTCTGCGCAACTCATCGATGCTGCCAAGTCGCTCGGCTAAAGCCGTTAGTTTATCCAGCTCGCCGGGCTGGGGGTCAACCGTGTCAACCTCTTCCAGAATCTGTCGCATTTCGGCAATTTGTCGGTCACGGTTGTCTTTGTCGGCGAGCATGCGCGCCAGGGTCGCCTCAGACTCTTTCCAGAACCGGTAGGCGGTCTGATAGTTCAGCAGGGTGGAACGCAATGCCATGCCACCAAATTGGTCGAGGGCATCGCGCTGGGCGGCGGCGGATTTGAGCCGCAGCTGATCGGATTGCCCATGAATCACCACTAGGTCATCAGAGATCTCAGCCAACACCGAGACCGGGGCCGTCCGGCCGTTGACGCTTGACTTCGATCTACCGTCGGAGTTCACCGAGCGATTCACCAGCAACTGGTTGTTGTCGAATTCGAGACCGGCATCTTCAAGTCGAGCTTTGATCGCTGGCGACACCGAACCAACCTGATTTTTGGGCTCCAGCTTCCAGACGCCCTCGACGAATGCCTGCGCAGCTCCAGTTCGCACCGCGGCCGAGTCCGATCGCTTTCCGAGCAACAGACCGAGCGCCGTCAACACCATCGTCTTGCCAGCACCGGTTTCACCAGTGATTACGGTGAGTCCGGGCCCGAGCGGAAGGGTTGCGCCAGAAATGACTCCGAGATCTGAAATCGAGATTTCTTCAATCAAGAGTTATCCCTCGGACCTCGCCATCCCGCGACCGGAAGAGCGAATTTGTTTACTAGCCTGCTGGTGAAAGGGGCCTCAGAAATCTTCAGGATGCGCACCGGCGAGGCAGACTTTCGTACCTCCACTCGTGCGCCTGGCGCGAGTTCGTAGGTGCGGCGACCATCGCACCAGAGCACACCGGCACCTGCACTTCGCTTTAGCACCTCAACAGCCAGCATCGCTTCGGGGTTTACCACGAGTGGACGCGAGAACAGAGCGTGCGCGCTCAATGGCACCATGAGCAGCGCATCGACCGAGGGCCAAACCACTGGCCCACCAGCCGAGAAAGCGTAGGCGGTGGATCCCGTTGGGGTTGACATCACGACTCCGTCGCAGCCGAAGCTCGACAGCGGGTGCCCCTCAACCTCGATAACTACCTCGAGCATGCGTTCGCGCGCGCTCTTTTCAACGGTAGCCTCGTTCAACGCCCAGGTCGAAAAGACTTTTGCCCCGTCTACGAAAACGTCAACGTCGAGGGCAAGGCGCTCGGTCACCTCGTAGTTTCGGTTGGCGATACGCTCGACGACTTCCTCAAGTTGGTGACGCTCACCTTCGGCCAAGAAGCCAACATGCCCGAGGTTGACGCCTACCAGCGGGGTTGAGCTCGCTCGAACAATTTCGGCGGCTTTCAGAATCGAACCATCGCCCCCGAGCACGAGCACGACTTCGAGTTCATTCTCGGCAACATCCTCGCCAAGCAGTCGGTAGTCGGCACGATCAAGCCCGTAAGGCTGATCATCGAGCGAGAGCCGCGGTGAGTTTTGAAGCGTTTGGGTGTGTTCTATCGGGGTCAGAACCGGCACTAAGCCCCGCGAAATCAAGTGTCTGCAAGCATCGGCGGTCAGCGAAGCACCGTCATCGAGACGCACCCGCGACACAATCAGAACGTTGCGGTTGTTTGACATGCCGAACCTTCCGTTGAGCCTCTGCCGTAGATGTCTAGCGCTGCTGTTTGGCGAGCGCTTCTATCTTCTCAGACCATTTTGACCGATTAACCGGCTCGGCTGAACTTATCCACAACAGGAATTCGATGTTGCCATGCGTGCCGGGCAGTTCCGATCTGACCAATCCCCGCACGCCAAGCCCCAAATCATGCGCACAGTCGACCACCTGGTGAATGGCCCTCGCGCGCTGCGACCAATCATTCACAATGCCGGATGCGTTCAGCGACTGCTTGCCCACCTCAAATTGGGGCTTGATAAGAAGCACCATTTCGGCCGTCGGGCCAACCAGTTTGAGTTGCTCAAGCACCAAAGTCAGCGAGATAAAACTCAAGTCGGCAACAATCAGATCAATCTCAAGGTGTTCGTTACCCAAATCCCCCGATGGCCGACCGTTCGCAGCTACCGCCTCAGCCAAAGATTGGGGGCTCAACTCTCGAGCGTTGAAGCCCTCGACCACGGTTACCCGCGAATCACTCCGAATCTCATCCACCAATTGATCGTGGCCGACATCCAACGCGATCACCGAGTGCGCTCCCCTGCGCAATAGAACATCGGTGAACCCACCCGTGGACGCACCAACATCCAAAGCCCGGCGCCCCGCAATCTCGAGGTCGGCGAACGCATCCAGTGCCTTGGCGAGCTTTATCCCAGCCCTGCTCACGTACTCTTCAGCGGCGATAACAGTGATTTCGATGTCTTCCGCGACATCCTGGGATGCTTTTCGGGCTGGCTTATCGCCCAACAGAACTCGCTGGGCGTCAATCAGTTCGGATGCGTGTCCGCGCGACCTAGCTAGCCCTCGCTCAACCAGGGCAATGTCGAGACGCACCTAGTTGCCGCCAGACTCGCGCTGAGCTTGAACCGCGACAGAGTCGGATTGATTCAGTGCCTGCTCGAGAGTCTCTCTCAGCCGGCCAAACTCGGCGGGCTGCTCGGCTAGATCGAGCTGCTCGATGCGAGCAATCTCTTGCTTTACGTTCTCTTCGAAGTCTTGATTCATGGTTATCTCTCTTTAGCCTAGGCTCACTCTTCGTAGAGCGCGGCAGGAACTTCCAGGCCGTAAATCGGTGTCTTGCTCGTGTAGATGACTGCGCAAGCTGCCTTCAAGGCATCCACGGATTTTGGGTCACCCGAAACAATGCGCACCTTGTTCTTAGATAGCTCGATCTCGGCATCGCCGCAGCGAAAACCGTGCTTGGTTTGCATCGGGTATCGATAGGGTTCCAGCAGTTCACCCAAATCAGCCAGGATGTAGCGCGGCCTACCCTCAGGTTTTTGACCTAACACTTCCTTGCGGGTCGAAACCCCGGTCAGAACGAGAGCGCTCGGCATGCCTGCTTTGTTGGCACCGGTGATGTCGGTATCAATCCGGTCTCCGATGAATAGTGGACGCGTCGCAGAATACTTCTCATTTAGATGCCTCATTGATGCATCAAAAATGGGCACCTCAGGCTTGCCGGCAACCAGTGGGAGCTGTCCGACAGCTGTGTGAACCGCGGAAACCAAGGTTCCGTTGCCGGGAGCCAAACCCCGCTCCTGCGGAAGGGTCCAGTCGCTGTTGGTGGCAACCCACTTCGCTCCGGCCTGAATCGCAAATGCGGCCTCGGCCAAGTCGCGCCATGCCACATCGGGTGCAAATCCCTGAATGACCGCCGCGGGATGCGCCTTCGCGTCCGAAACCAACTCGAACCCGGCTCGCTGCACCCAGTACCGTAGGCCATCGCCGCCGACGACCAACACCCGCGAACCCGGTGCCACCAATGTGGACAACAACTCGACACCGATCTGCCCCGATCCGATGATGTCATCAGGCTCTGAGCGGATGCCGAATTCGGCCAACTGTTGAGCAATAATCTCCGACTTGCGAGAAGAGTTATTCGTAACGAACGCCACAGGGATGCCGTCAGCGGCCAAACTTGCCAGCACGCGAGGCGCTGGCTCGATAGCGTTTGTTCCCTCGTAAACCACTCCGTCGAGGTCTGAGAGCACCGAATCGAACAAGCCCCAAATCAAATTCTCGGGATGCGCATTAGTCACGGTTACGTTTTGGCCTTACATCGTCAGACTTTGGACGCGCTTTGCGCATCGGCCGTGCGTCATCGTTCCTAGGTGCTCTGGCAGAGTCACCTCGGTTCGGCCGAACCTCAGAATCACGTCTAGGTCGCTCTGCACCAGACTCACGTTCGCGCCTGGCCTCACGTTCGCGCACCTTCGCATATTCCTCGTCATCGAGCCAAACTCGGCGCTGCGGAATCTCAATCTCCTCAAATACCTGGAGCAGTTCGTCCTCGGGTCCGTTCGCACCAGCTAGTGCCTGCGACGCCTTGTTTCCCAAATCCGCCCATTTTTTTGCCTCGGCCTTGCGCCCGAGATCCTCAAGCACGTCGGCATAGGCGAAGAACAAAGCTGGCGAATAGTCAAAAACTCGCGACGGATTCAACTCGGCAATTTCGAGTTCGGCCAGCGCCAGATCGAGTTCGCCCCGATCAAGGCGAGCCCCAGACATGGCGATAGCCAAGTTCACGCGCGAGGCAGCCGACAACTTGGTGCGATCTGCCCCTCGACCAACCTCAAGTGCACGATCCGGTCGACCCAAACCGCGCTCGGAGTCAACAATCAGAGCAATCTGCTCGTTAGAGCCCGAGATGCGCTTGTGGGTCAGCAACTCTCGAAGGGCCAAAGTGTAATCGCCAACCGCGTAGGCCGTGCAACCCAGAATTTCGCGCACAACTGCAAGCCTTCCGGCCCGGTCCGCTGCGGCAAGAGCATGCTCGTGTGCTAGCTCGGGATCCTGATCGAGAAGCAGGTGCACCATAGCCAAATGGCGTGCAACCTTCTCAGCATTATCGGCCGACAGGGTCTTCAACTGCGCGCGCACAGAGATGTCTAAATCGGCCGCAACAATTTCGTCGGGAATCAGCGGGGAGCGCTTGCGCTCAACCCCCTCATTCTCAAACTTGCTGTTTCGCCAGGTTGGGCGGTTCGAATCAGTGTCAGGATGCGCTCCGCGCTGAGCCCTACCCTGCGCCCGACCGTCACGTTCCGAAGGTCTGCCGTCTCGTGACCGACCACGTCCGTTGCCCGCGCTATCGCTAGGCTTGCGGGCTGGTCGTCGCTCGCTACCCTCGCGACGAGGGCGGCCTGGGCGATCGCTATCAGTCATGACTTCTCCTTGTTG
>CAYTNT010000022.1:0-6063 GCA_964439235.1 uncultured Rhodoluna sp.
GGATCTTCAGCCTGATTGCGCGCGAAAAGTCATTCTTCGTGGTCGATAAGAAAGAGGTCAGCGTCGGTCAACTGGTCGAACAGCTCGGCTTCACCCAGGCGCAGTTGCAGACCCCGATCGAAGATCTTTCGGGTGGTCAGCGTCGCAGACTTCAGTTCTTGCGTTTGCTCTTTGGTGAACCGAACGTGCTGATACTCGACGAGCCGACCAACGATCTCGACACCGACATCCTCGCCGCGATGGAAGACCTGCTCGACACCTGGCCGGGCACGCTGATCGTGGTCAGCCACGACCGATACCTTCTCGAGCGCGTAACAGACCAGCAGTATGCGTTGCTGGGTGACGGCAGCCTGCGCCACCTGCCGGGTGGGGTGGATGAGTACCTCAGGCTCAGGAAGCACAGCCTCAGCCCGCAAAAGGGTGGCGCCAGCGCGACGGGGGCTTCGGCCAGCAGAGCATCCTCGCCCGTTCAAGCAGTCTCAAGCACCAACCCCAAACTCAGCGGTGCGGCCCTGCGCGAAGCCGAGAAGAACCTGGCCCGAATCGAACGCGCGCTCGAGAAACTGGCAACCGAAGAGACCCATCTGCATGCTCAAATGGCAGCTCACGATCAGTCGGATTACGCCGGTTTAGCGACAATGAGCAGCAAGCAGGCCGAGCTAAATCAGAAGCGCGAAGAGCTCGAACTGGAGTGGCTCGAAATTTCAGACCTGCTGAGCTAAGCAAGCGCATCCCGAACATTTTTCTGGCAGACTTAGAGGGCAGCGAACGGCATCGCTTCGGCGTCAAGTTGGTTGCGTTGCTCCATGGTGTAATGGCAGCACAGCGCCCTTTGGAGGCGTTTGTCTAGGTTCGAGTCCTGGTGGAGCAGCGGGGAAAACCCTCGGTGAGATTGACCAACGGAGTTGCTATGACCAAGACCGGCGAACAGCATTTAGCTGTAGTCGTTTTGGCGGCCGGAGCCGGCACCCGAATGAGATCCAACAAGCCAAAGGTGATGCACGAAATCGCCGGCTTGCCGCTGCTGGGGCACGCGCTCGCAACCGCATCCTCACTCGGAGCCAGCTATGTAGTTCCGGTGATCCGCCACCAGAAAGACTCGATCGCTCCGTACATCGAAGCCTTCTATCCAAACGCCAAAATTGCCGAGCAGGATGAGATTCCCGGCACCGGTCGCGCGGTCGAATGCGCTCTCGAGGTGCTGCCAGCCGACTTCAAGGGTGCGGTTGTGGTCACTTCGGGCGATGTTCCGATGCTCGATGTAGCGACCCTCGAAGGCCTAATCGATGCCCACCTGAGCAACGGATGCGTTGCGACAATCCTGACCGCCGTTCTCGACGACCCGAGCGGTTACGGACGCATCGTTCGCACCAGCGACGGCAGCTTCCTGCGAATCATTGAACACCGAGATGCCACCAAGAAGCAGCTCGATATTCGCGAGGTAAACGCTGGCGTCTATGTCTTCGACGCAGACCACCTGCGCACCGCGCTCAGCCGCATCGGTACCCACAATGCACAGGGCGAGAAGTACCTGACCGATGCCGCAGCCGAACTTATTCAAGAGGGATACGACGTTCAGGCGATTCCGGTTACCGACAACTGGCTGGTTGCTGGCATCAACGACCGCGTTCAGCTGAGCGAAGTTGGTGCCGAGCTCAACCGTCGCATTTGCGAGGCATGGCAGCTTGCCGGTGTAACCATCCTCGACCCGAGCAGCACCTGGATCGACGTGACCGTTCAGCTGGGGCAAGACGTGACCCTGCTGCCTGGCACCTACCTCAAGGGACTCACCAAGATTGGCGAGGGTGCCACGGTCGGCCCAGAGGTTGTGCTGGTTGACTGCCAGGTTGGCGAGAGCGCTTCGGTCGTGAAGACCCACGCGAGCGGCTCGAGCATTGGCGCTGGCGCATCCGTCGGCCCGTATGCCTATCTGCGACCAGGCACCGACCTCGGCGCTCAGGGCAAGATCGGCACATTCGTCGAGACCAAGAACGCCAAGATTGGCGCCGGTTCCAAGGTTCCACACCTGTCATACGTCGGTGATGCTGAGATTGGCACCGAGAGCAACATCGGTGCGGGCACGATTTTCGCGAACTACGACGGCGTTAAGAAGCAGCGCAGCGTTATCGGTTCGCACGTGCGCACCGGCTCGCACAACGTTTTTGTTGCGCCGATCGAGATTGCCGATGGCGCGTACACCGCAGCCGGAACCGTGGTGCGCAAGAGCGTTGCCGCCGGAGACCTGGCCATGAACCTCGCCCCGCAGCGCAACATCGCGGGATGGGTGCTCGACAAGCGCCCTGGCTCGGCAGCAGCAAATGCGGCCAAGGCGACGCAGGCTTCGGGCTCGGGGCAGAACGCATCCGACCAGGATTCAAACAACTAAACAGGCAACCAACAGAGAGCGAAAATGACCGAGATTACCCTCCAGAACCAAAAGAAGCTGGTTATCGTCAGCGGTCGCGCTCATCAGGCACTTGCCGAAGAGGTTGCCACGTTGCTCGGCACCACTCTGCTGCCAACCACCGCCTACGACTTCGCGAATGGTGAGACCTTCGTTCGCTACGAGGAGTCGGTGCGCGGCGTCGACGCTTTTGTGATTCAGTCACACGCCAACGGCATCAACAACTGGGTCATGGAACAGCTTCTAATGGTGGATGCCCTAAAGCGCGCATCGGCCAAGCGAATCACCGTAGTTGCTCCGTTCTTCCCGTATGCGCGTCAAGACAAGAAGCACAAGGGTCGCGAGCCAATTTCGGCTCGCCTGATGACCGACTTGTTCCGCGCTGCCGGCGCGAACCGTCTGATGTCGGTTGATCTGCACACCCCGCAGATTCAGGGCTTTTTCGATGGTCCGGTTGACCACCTCTGGGCGCTGCCGATGCTTGCCGACTATGTGGGCGAGAAGTACGCCAGCGACAACCTCACCGTGGTTTCGCCTGACTCGGGTCGCGTGCGCGTGGCCGACATCTGGGCCGAGCGACTCGGTACTCCGCTCGCCATCATCCACAAGCGTCGCGATCCAGACCGCCCAAACCAGGTTGAGGCTCACGAGCTCGTCGGTGATGTTTCGGGTCGCGTTTGCCTGCTCGTCGACGACATGATCGACACCGCCGGCACCATCGTCGCGGCTGCCAAGGCGCTCAAGAACAACGGAGCCTCGAAGGTAATCGTCGCTGCCACTCACGCGGTATTCTCGCACCCGGCCGCCGAGCGTTTGTCTTCAGGTGTGGTGGATGAGGTTGTAGTCACCAACACCTTGCCGCTGCGCGACGATCAGCGCTTCGACAACCTAACCGTGCTCTCGATTGCTCCGCTGATTGCTTCGGCAATCAAGGCGGTCTTCGGCGACGACTCGGTCAACAAGCTGTTCCCGGGTCACGCCTAGTTTTTCTCGGCGATGGCGCATTAGGCCTTGAGTAAGCGGCGGTGGCCAAATCGTGAGCGCTAAACAAACCGTAGGACTTGCTGGCGCGGTCGCAATCGGCTTGGCTTCGATGCTCGGCGCAGGCGTCTTCGTGGTTTTTCGCGAGGGCTATGCGCTTGCCGGAACCTGGGTCTGGGCCGCTCTCGCTCTGGCTGCGCTGGTCGCATCCCTGAATTCGGCATCCGTTTATCAATTGGCGCGAGTGATCGATCGCCCCGGTGGCACCTATGCCTATGCCCGAGTATTCATCGGTGAGGGATGGTCGTTTGCTGCGGGGTTCGCGTTCGTGGCTGGCAAGATCGGCTCGATCGCGGCCATTGCACTCGCGTTGGGTGAGTATGTTGCTCCAGAACTGAAGAAGTATGTCGCCGTCGGTGCGATTGCTTTGATGACACTTGTGAACGTGCTTGGCATTCAGCGCACTGCAGCGGTTGCGGCAGTTCTGGCAATCAGCACGAGCGCGTTTTTGCTGGTGGTATTGGGGTTGGCGGCCGTACCGAGCGCGGGTGCCAGACCGCTGATCGGTTCAGAGGTGTCGGGCTCAGAGGTTGCACTGCCGAGTGAGCTCAGTGGGGCAGTGGTTACCGCTGCCGCAATCTTCTTCTTTGCCTTCGCCGGCTACGCACGTGTCGCAACCCTCGGAACCGAAGTTCGCGACGCCAAGCGAAATATTCCGCGCGCAATTGTGATTGTCATGTTGTCTGTTTCGGTGCTGTATTTCGCGCTTCTTTTTGTGCTTCAAACAGCGCTTGGTTCGAGCCTTGCCTCAATTGACGCTCCATTTGCCGCATACCTTGAGCTCAAATTGACCGGTTCGGGCTGGCTGGTTCTGCCATTCGTGGCGATGGCCACGCTCGGCTCAATCCTCGCGCTACTTGCTGGCGTGTCCAGAACTGCCGCCGAGATGGCCCAGGATCGTGAGCTGCCAAAACTATTCGAGTCGCGCAATCGTTTCGGCGCACCCTGGGTCGCAGAGGTCGGGATTGCGCTCGGCGCATCCTCGCTGGTGTTGGTGGCCGACAACCTCGCCTGGGCTATCGGGTTCAGTTCGTTCAGTGTGCTGTTCTATTACGCGGTAGCGCACCTCAGCGTCTGCTACATGCGCGCTGCAAGCATCGACACCAAGCCTCGAATGTGGTTGGCGAGGTTCATGCCGATTGTCGGCATCATGCTGTGTTTGGCTCTCGCGATTAGCGTTCCAGGGCCGGCTTTTGTGGTGAGTTCTGCCGTTCTGGTGGCAGCAGTTGGGCTGCGAAGGTTGTTTCGCAAGCCAACTCTGGGCTAAACTCTTCAAAGACAACGGCGAGGGCCGATTCCAAAAATCATTTGATTCAGGATGAAGGCCGTGATCGACGGGGTATTTAGGCGAATTCTTTGCCGGTAATCCTCGCGTAAAACGCTTGAGTTGATTTCAAATCTGAGCAAAGAAGGAGTTCGCAATGAGCGACGCAATCAAGATGCAGGCCGAGGTTCGCACCTCGTTCGGCAAGGGCGCAGCCCGCAAGGCACGCGCAGCCGGCCGCACCCCAGCAGTGATCTACGGTCACGGCAGCCAGCCACAGCACATCACCCTTCCAGCACACGAGATCGCTCTGGTTCTGCGTCACAAGAACGCATTCCTAGACCTCGACATTGCTGGCAAGTCAAACCTCGTTCTCGTCAAGAGCGCCTCGAAGGATCCAGTTACCCAGATCATCGAGCACATCGACCTCATCACCGTTGTGATGGGCGAGCGCGTTCACATCGAGGTTCCTGTTCACGTTGTCGGTGAGGTCATGAGCGGCACCATCGTCGACCTCGAGCACAAGACCGTCAAGCTTGAGGCTCCATCGCACGCCATCCCTGAGTTTGTTGAGGTCAAGATCAACAAGCCTGCCGCCGGCACCCACTTCACCGCTGCAGACGTCGTTCTGCCAGCAGGCGTGAAGATGGACCTCGCCGCAGACGAGTTGGTCGTTTCGATCCTCGAGTCGAAGGCATCACACTCAGACGACCTCGCTGCAGCAAACGCAGGCGAGTAGTCAACCCGCTCTCTAGAGCACGCTCAAATGAGCAAAGATGTTTGGCTGATAGTCGGGCTCGGTAACCCCGGGCCCGGCTATTCAGGCAACCGTCACAACGTTGGTCAGATGGTTCTCGACACCCTGGCCAAACGTATAGGCGCCACTTTCAAGGCGCACAAGTCGAATTCGGTCGTGGCAGAAGCCCGACTCGGTTTTGGTGGCCCCAAGATTGTTCTGGCCAAGCCACTTTCCTACATGAACACCTCGGGTGGCCCAGTTGCCAACCTGGCCAAGTTCTATTCGGTCGACCCCGCGCAAATAGTTGTGGTTCACGACGAACTCGACATCGAGCCGCACCAGGTGCGAATCAAGTTCGGTGGCGGTCATGCCGGCCACAATGGTTTGCGTGACATCATCGCGGCAATCGCGACTCAAGATTTCGTTCGGGTGCGCGTCGGCATCGGACGCCCACCCGGTCGCCAAGAGGTAGCCGACTTCGTCCTCAAAGACTTTTCGGCAGCAGAGCGCAGCGAGTTGCCAGTCACCCTTGAAATAGCGGCGGATGCCCTTCAGGCAATCGTCGAGTCCGGCGTTTCGGCCGCGCAGCAGAAGTTCAACGCGCCAAGCTAGTCA
>CAYTNT010000022.1:6163-18028 GCA_964439235.1 uncultured Rhodoluna sp.
CGTCGAGTCCGGCGTTTCGGCCGCGCAGCAGAAGTTCAACGCGCCAAGCTAGTCAGGCGGCGAGGCCACTGCGCGCTTACACTTGAAGGCATGAGCGCGAAAAACTCTGAGGGTCAGTCACGCCCGCTCGCGCAACCTAACCTCTCGGAGCCTCAGCAAAAGGCGCCGCAATCGCATCCCAACCCGCTTCACGGCTTGGTGGATTTGACGGTTGACGGATACCGATTCGCCAAACTTCAGGCCAAAATCAACGCCAAGCGCGTGGATCTTGTTGCGGCCGGTGGAGCGCATCCGACCGTGGTTTCGGCCATCTCGGATCTGCGTTTCGGGCACGGCCTGACTCCGGTGAGTTTGGTCGTCGTGGCAACCGGTCGCGAGGCCGAGGATCTGGCCGCCAGCTTGGCCGCGCTCGAGCCGACTGCCGAGGTGATTGAGTTTCCGAGCTGGGAGACCCTGCCGCACGAGCGCCTCAGCCCAAGCCCTGACACCGTCGGCAAACGCATCCGTGCACTGCGAAGGTTGCACGAGATTTCTGAGCTCGGCGAGGCCGCGCTCGACCACCCCGTTTTTGTGCTGGCTTCGATTCGTGCGGCACTTCAGCCGGTGGTCGCCGGATTGGGCAGTAACGCTCCGATTCAGCTCAAGCAGGGTGGCGAGTACTCGCTGATCGAACTAACCCTAAAGCTGATCGACTTCGCCTACGAGCGGGTCGATATGGTCACTCGCCGAGGCGAATTTGCCGTGCGCGGAGGCATTCTCGACCTTTTCCCGACCACCGCCGAGCACGCGCTGCGCCTCGAGTTCTTCGGTGACGAACTCGAAGAGATCCGCTTGTTCAACGTGTCGGATCAGCGCACCATCACGGGCGATGCCGCGGTGGCCGCTGGCGCAGACGAGCACGGCAAGGTTCAGTTGGTCGAGGCGTTCCCCGCTCGCGAACTGCTGATCAGCCCAAGCGTCGCGAACAAGGCCCGCCAGATGCAGCACGAGTTTCCGAATCTCAGCACGATGCTGGCCAAAATCGCTGAGGGGATGCCCGTTGAGGGCATGGAGTCACTCGCACCGGCGCTGGTTGATGCAATGGTTCCGCTGGCTGCTAGCTTGCCAAACGATGCCGCGGTGATCCTGGTCGGACCCGAGAAGGCAGCGGCCCGCGCCGCCAGTCTCGCCGAGACGAACGAAGAGTTTTTGCACGCTGCCTGGGATGCGGCAATCGAGGGCGCTCAAGCCCCAATCGACCTGAGTTCTGGCGGTTTCCAGACCGTCGCCGAGTTTGTCTCGAGCCTCAAAGACCGAAGCCTGTTCACCATCAGCCAGTTTGGTGCCGACGATGAGACGCTGATCGACCTCGGGTTGCTTGAGATTCCGAGTTTCGCATCCACCGATGGTCACCGCGAGACCTCGGTGCTCGAGTGGTTGCAGGATCAACTCGAGCATGGGCAGCGCATCCTGATTACGGCAGAAGGTCATGGAACCATCGAGCGCATCACCGAGCTGCTCAAGTCAAACAAGCTCGCGGCCGAGTTGGTTGAGGTGCTGCCAGGCGATCACAACAAGCGCAAGTGGCCGGTCAAGACGATTTTGACGGTGCAGGCGACTCTGCGACGCGGATTCGCATCCCCGGATGCCAACCTGATTGTGCTGACCGAGTCAGAGTTTTTTGGTCGCAACCAGGGCTACACGAACCCGACCCGCAAGAAGCTCGCGGCCAAGCGCGGCCAGGCCGTTGACCCGCTGAACCTCAAGGCCGGCGACTACGTGGTGCACGAGATTCACGGCATCGGGCGCTTCAAAGAACTGGTGACCCGAACCGTCGGCATCGGTGGGCAAAAGCACGACCGCGAATACCTGCTGATCGAGTATGCGCCGAGCAAGCGCGGGTATCCGGGCGACACCTTGTTTGTGCCCACCGACCAACTCGACATGTTGACCCGCTATGTGGGCGGCGAGGCTCCTGTTCTGAACAAGATGGGCGGCGCCGAGTGGGCAAAGACTAAGGCGAATGCGCGCAAGGCAATTCGCAAGATCGCCATCGACCTGGTCAAGCTCTATTCAGCGCGCGTGAAGTCGAAGGGATACGCCTTTGGCCCCGACACCGCCTGGCAGCGCGAGCTCGAAGAGGCCTTCGCGCACGTCGAGACACCCGATCAGCTGACCACGATCGAAGAGGTCAAGCGCGACATGGAGCGCGAGGTGCCGATGGATCGCCTGCTCGCGGGTGACGTTGGCTACGGCAAGACCGAGGTCGCGGTTCGCGCCGCGTTCAAGGCCGTGCAGGACGGCAAGCAGGTTGCGATTCTGGTGCCGACCACGTTGCTGGCCAGGCAGCACTTCGAGACCTTCAAGGAGCGCTATTCGGGATTCCCCGTGAACCTGCGCCAGTTGAGTCGATTCCAGACCGACAAAGAGGCTCGCGAGACGCTGGCTGGTTTGGCCGACGGCAGCGTGGATGTCGTGATCGGCACCCACCGACTCTTCGGAAACTCGGTCAAGTTCAAGAACCTTGGCCTGATCATCGTCGATGAAGAGCAGCGGTTCGGAGTCGAGCACAAAGAGAAGCTCAAAGAACTCAAGCACAACGTTGACGTGTTGGCGATGTCGGCAACCCCGATTCCGCGAACCCTTGAGATGGCGATTACCGGCATCCGCGAAATGTCAACGCTGGCGACCCCGCCCGAAGAGCGCCACCCGATTCTGACCTTTGTGGGTGCATACAGCGACAAGCAGGTGGCGGCCGCGATTCGACGCGAACTGATTCGCGAGGGGCAAGTGTTTTTCGTGCACAACCGGGTGCAGAGCATCGACAAGGTCGCGCGCGAGCTGGCCGAGTTGGTGCCAGAGGCGCGCATCGCGGTGGCGCACGGGCAGATGGGCGAGCACGAGCTCGAGCAGGTTGTGGTCGATTTTTGGCAGCGCAAGTTCGATGTTCTGGTCAGCACCACGATTATCGAAACCGGCATCGACATTCCGAACGCCAACACCCTGATCGTTGACCGCGCCGAGAACTTCGGCCTCAGCCAGTTGCACCAGATTCGCGGACGCGTCGGGCGTTCACGCGAGCGCGCCTACGCATACTTCTTCTATTCGCCCGAAAAGCCGCTCACCGAAACCGCACACGATCGACTTGCCACTATCGCTCAGCACACCGACCTGGGTTCGGGCATGCAGGTGGCGATGAAAGACCTCGAGATTCGCGGTGCCGGCAACCTGCTCGGTGGCGAGCAGTCTGGCCACATCGCGGGCGTCGGCTTCGACCTGTACCTTCGCATGATCGGTGAGGCCGTGGCCGATTTCAAGGGCGAGAAGGTCGAATCTCCAGCCGAGTTGAAACTTGAATTGCCGGTGGATGCGCATATCCCGAACACGTACGTAGATAGCGAGCGCCTGCGTCTTGAGGCCTATCACAAACTCTCGGCTGCCTCGGGTGAGCTTGGCACGCGCGCGCAACTTGACGCGATTTTGGCTGAGTTGACCGACCGGTACGGCGAACCGCCACAATCGGTGCGCAATCTGATCGATGTCACCGAACTGCGCCAACAGTGCAACCGCCTCGGCTTGAAAGATGTGAACATTTTGGGGATGCAGGCCAAGTTCCAGCCGGTTGCACTCACTGAGGCCGATCAGGTTCGCCTCTCGCATCTTTTTCCTGGCACCAAGTATCTGCAAAGCGCCAGCACGCTCATGTTGCCGGCACCCAAAGACCCAAACACTGGTGAGGCTCTGCGCGACAAAGCTGTCATCGACTGGACCTGGGCAGTTCTGGCCCGCATCTTCACTCCAACCACCGTTGACTCGAAAGACAATTAGCTATGAGCACGCATCCCGAACTCGACAACCTGATCGCCACGGCCCACACCCTGCGCAACCCCGGCGGTTGCCCGTGGGATGCCGAGCAGACCCACGAGTCACTCGTGCAGTACCTGCTCGAAGAGACCTTTGAGCTGATCGAAGCCCTCGAGTCTGGCAACCGCGAAGAGGTCATCGAAGAGCTCGGCGACGTGCTGTATCAGGTCATCTTCCACAGCGATCTAGCCTCAACCGGCAGCCTCGGCGAACCGTTCGACATCGAGGATGTTGCCAGGGTCAGCGCGGCCAAGATGCGTGGCCGCCACCCGCACGTGTTCGGCACGCCCGAAGAGCTCGAGAAGTATGCCGCCAAGACCGGCGATGACGTCATGCTCAACTGGGATTCGCACAAGAAGCGCGAGAAGCCCGAGCGCATGAGCGTTCTCGACGGAATCCCCGAGGATCTACCCGCCCTCGCCCGCGCCAACAAAGTGCTTGGCAAGGCCGAGAAGCTGGGGTTGTTCGATGCCGACGCTCCAGGCGCTTTCAGCGTCACCAGTGAGGATGAGCTAGGCGCAATCCTGCTTGCCGTGGTTCAGTCGGCTCGCGCCGCTGGCCTCGATTCAGAACGAGCGCTGCGCGGTGCCGTTCGTGCGCTATCAACCGAGATCCGCGAATACGAATTGCAGGATGCCTCAGACGCAGGCGTCATCGCTCTGCCTGCCGATGACTAATCCAGAGGAGGCTGTCTTTGTGTTTTCTTGAGGGATTAGTAAGTGGAAAACTCAGGAAGCGGCACGTACTCGAGGTTCTGACTGAGCGCAACATCTAGGTTCAAGTCGAAAGAAATCGCGCTAATGGCACCGCCAATTGAACCTAGAGTTTCAATAGTCGGCCTTGGGAGGTGGTCTGCTTCAAACAAGAGAATAGACTCTCCTCCTCGCGGAACACTCCATTTGAGCTCGCTTGCATCCTCGACATCTAATCCGATGGTTTTGAAAACTGTATTAACCAACTTCGTTTGCTCTTCAGAAGGGATGCGGGCTTGAATCTCAGCCAAAATGTCAAAAACAGTAGAACCTCGAGGGTCTTCCTCGATGCATACTGAAGCGAGAAACACCGGTTTTTGAAGACCGACTGTTTCAATTTGCCGAGAAGATATGCGGTGCTTTCTCTCCTGTCCTTCAGTTGTCTTCACTTCAATAAAGGAGGCTTCCAGAGAGAAATCCTTGTTTGAGTTGGTATTGTCATGCCAGCCGGATGCGAACCTTTCCAGACTGGGCGAATACCGAATCACGGCGAGTTCACCGAATAGCCCCTTAAGGCGCTCCCGCGGGTCGCCCTTCCGAGCGGCAAATAACTCGATAAATGCCTCGACAAACTCCTCTGATGCATCAGAACTTGGAGAGTCGCCCAACGCTTTTAGAAGAAATTCAAGCAGTGTGCAGAAGGTCCTAAGCAAATCGTTATTTCTGTGCGATAAGCGAATGACGGTGTATGTGCCTGAGACGACTCCGTGATCAAACTCAGCACGCAACCGGAGTCCGTAATCAACACTCAGGTAACGCAATCGCCGTGACGGTGCTGGACTCAGATCCGTTGAATGGATGAGACAGAGAAAGTCTCCCTGCTCGCTCACAGCTATGTAGAAGCCAGTGAGAGGGAGTTCCTGAGCTTGAATTTCACCAGTCGTCCTCCGAGCCGCCAAATCCTCGAAAGTGTTTTCCAGTTCTCTCGATGTCAAGTGCATAACCTAGTCAACTTCCTCGATGAAAATCGCTTCCATCTTTTTCTCAATGTGTAGTGCAAACCAGGGAACGGTAACTGTTTCGTTTTCGTTTACCGACAGGCCTTTGGCGAGGATGTATCGCAACTGAAGGGTTGTTCGCGAAGTGTGAATACTTCGGTCACCAACGTAGATTAGCCTGTCGACATCGCCCCCAGCTGACGCGGGGTTGCGACCGATGAAGACATTCGAGAGAGGTTCAGTGTCTGATAGTTGCCTACCGTCGAGGTTCCTTGTGTCCAGATCGTTTATCAAGACGACATCTAGTTCTCTCTGACCGCCGTCGCTTTGTCGTTTGAGAGTTCGAACTAAAGCGCCCACCTTCTCGACATCCTTGAAATTCGTGGTTTCGAAACTCAAAAGGAGTTCGATTGCATCCGAAATAGGAACCCCAGCGTAAAGTGCGTGTTTTGTGGAGGCTTGGCGTTCATCTTTCCAAGCGGCTGGGTTAGGCGAAGCTTTCTTCAGTTTCAAGCGAAGCTTGTCTGTGAAAGCGTTGACCAGCTTGAAGTTGTTTGTAATCGCATCCGAATTCTCATGGAGAAATTCAGGTACGACCCAACCCTCCTTGATCAGCCGATTTCGAAGAGCGATGCCAATCACCGAGGCGCGAACAGGTCGACGCAAGGCTTTACCCAGAATGAACTGTCTCTTCCACTCGGATAGAGGACGCCCTTCGTTTTCTTTGAGTGAGGCACGCAGGTCCGTCTCATGCTCCAAATAGGTTTCGAATGCCGACTGTGTCGACTGAGCGACAAATATCCTGCATAGGCCAAAGTACGGTTTGTGGTAGCCAAAGAATCTTGCTCTTTGCTGGAGAGTAGCAGCATTCTCCGAAGCGGTTCGCGGCATGTAGGTCGTTGTTATACCCTTCACGGTAAACCCACGATCCAACTTCATGCCACCGATTAGAATCCAGAATTGAGATTCGTACCAAGTTATGGCCTTGGTGGCGTCAGCGGTCGAGTTAACCTCGACTATTTTGGTTTCTGACATCGCCTCGTGCAGGTACCCGAAGACTCTGTCAAAGTCGTACTTCATCGGATGAGTCTTTGCAAGATCGCGGTATTGAATCTCAAAGTCATTCTTGAGCTCTTCGTGGCTTGCCGCCGAAGGGTTCTCAACAATTTGCATCCAAAGCCGCTTCAAACTCATCGACCAGTCGCGAAATAGCGCATGAGGGGCAACTTGTTGAGAAACTTGGATCATCATGGAACGAATTGCCGGTTTCCTGCCATTCTTGTGGTCTTCTGCAAGTGCAATCGCGCAGGCAATCCAGTATGACATCAAGGCGTCCGCCAGCGACTTGGGAGGTTCGTCAGGAAGGTTTCTCGGCTTAATCTCGTCGGTATCCGGAATGAGTACCAACCTTGATTTGTCGGTTCCGAAGAAATCCTCACCGCCGATGTATCCGTCACCTGGGCTAAGAATTCGTCCGAAAGCAGGTGACAAAGCATCGGTTTTTGCTGCCAATAGATTTGCCTGAGGTGTTGCCGTGTATTGCAAGTATGTATGCCTTGGAAGTTGGTTACGGACGTTCTCAATCGCCGAATAAATACTTGAGGTCTCGTCGGTGCCGAGTTTCAGATTCTTGGCTGACTTGTTGTTTGGACTTGCCTGGTCGCTCTCATCATCAATGATCAAGGCTGGGACACTAGTCAGATCCAAAAAGCTTAGAAGGTTGGCCAAGTTGTTGAGTCGGGAAGTCTGCTTGAGAACAGTGATCAGAAGAGATGGTTTCCTGCTGCTCTCCGGATTGGCGTTAAATCGTTTCCAAGCCTCGACACGATCACGAATATCCTGTAGGACGGCGTTGTTTGGGTTGATGTTTTTGCTTCCAGGGTTTGTGAAGTTTCTCCATTCCCGTGGGTGTTCTTCGAGCTGCAAATCATCCACAAGGCGTTCGACCGACTGCGATTTCAGGAGATCAGTGACGCCTGTGAGCACAATCACGACACCGTACCCGTTATCCCGCGCCAGGGCAGTCACGGTTGTAAAGGACATGGTTTTGCCTGACTGGACGTAGCCCACGACCAGACCAGCTTCTGAATACTTGGCTGTCCGAGGATCCGTGCAATTTGCAAGAATCTTCGCGGATTCATCGAGAATTCTTTTCTTTGCGACACTGTCCACACTGAGATTTTGCAAAAACTCTTGAGTGAATGTGCCGACCGCTGGAGACCACTTGCTCATTGGGTCCAACTCTGGGCGGAAAACTATAGGTTCGTCCAATTTTCTAAGCTCCAATTCCGAATCTGAGAATGTCGTTGAGGTAGTCGATTATGTAATTTGATTTCGCGCCTACCGGCTTTCCCAGTGCTAGAGCGATCGCCAAGCACGAGACGAATGTAAAGATGAATTCAGTGTTCTCAAAGTTCGGCCCGAGGTACTTTAGTGCGAATGGGTGAGCCAGGTTTAGCTGAACCTCAAGGTTTGTCTTGGTTTGTCCAGAAGCGTCGTTCTGGGCCTGAGAGGTTCCAACACGGAAGAAATTGGATACAGCTTCGTCGTAAAAACCCACAATCGACACCTGCCAGGTTCCATGGGTTTGAGTCTCAATTGACATTTCAATCGAGGTGTTTTCTAAAACCGCGGAGTCGACTGCTGACAAACTATCCGGCACGGTAACCTCGGTATCGCCAGAGGTGGGTGAAATTTCCGTAATCGAACCAACAATTGACGCCCCGAGCGCTGTCCGAACGTTGTCTAGGGTCGTGGCTAGTGTAGACGCATCTGGCTTGGACTCTCTAGAACGGTACTTTTCCGCCTGGTTGAGGATGTTTAAGTCTCCCTCAGACAGCGCGTTCTTGAGCTTGGTGATGAAGTCCTCTTCTTCCCCCTCACTCCATTTGAAGCCGTCCTTGGTGTGCGTAACGCCCATGGTCGAATCGAAGTGTATTTCGCCAAAAATACGCTGGTATGAATACGAATTGCTTGCCTTGAAAATTTGTTCTGGTCGGTAAGGGTCGTCTGACGAGCCCAAAATCACTCGACGCTTTCGCAGCAAAGCGAAGCCTGCAAGTGATGTGTTGCCCACCTCTCGTATGGCAGCCCAGCCGGTAACACGCCGGCCAGTTTCCAGAACTAGATCGATGTCCTTCTTCCACAACTTGGGTTCTGCAGAGCCGGCTCCGACAGCTGGCGCGACTAGCACTTTCGGCTCTTCGTAAGCGAGTGTCTCGCCGTTGTACTCCAGGATGAGAACCCCGTCTCGTATGTACTCCCTGTACATGCTGGTGAGGTGATCCTTAATCTTGCCAACCGTGCGACCCTTGGGGTGCTGGTTCAACTGCATCAACCTAACGGTTGTGAAGTGTCCATTTTGTGAGGCAGCGCTCTCTATCGGCTCAATCTGGCTTACTTTCTCGTTCAAGATTTTTGAAAGATCGAAAACCATGGTTCTTGCAACGTCTTCCCCGCAGAACGATGTTCGAACAGTCCAGTTATTTGAAAACCAAAATCCTGCGGTTTTCATACCCATTCCAAACTCGTTTAGCCCGGAGCGGTCCGGTGGAATTGAGGCAACTTTGAATGCTCGATCAAAGTCCTTGAGCTGGATGCCGCTCGCATTGTCGCGAATCTCAATGTAAGGGTCAGCACCTGATGAGTTGATTTCAATCTGCACACGAACGGCGTTTGGTTTTGGAACGCCTGGCAGATTTTTCTCCCAACTCTCCCACGACGCGATGGAGTTATCTACGAACTCACCCAGTGCGTACCACGCCTTGTAATTGAGGTGTTGGAAAATCCCGAAAATTGACGCTTCTGGAGCGATGCTAACCATTTCTAACCTCTTTATTCGCCTAGTGGTTGGAACTCGATCAAATCAACAAGTTCTCTAACGAGGAGAGGAACCAAGAGCTCACCTTCGTTATTGGAAAACTCGTTCCATATTTTCTGAACGTGTGCGCCTCCGCCCGTCATACCAACTAGACCTTGGCTAGTGAATGTCGGGTCGACCGAGTTGAAGTTTGCGAACCGGAGTGAAATAGATCCTGTTGACCTTCCGATGCGTTTAGCTAAGTGCTCCAGTATCCATTTCGGTGGAACCCTTCGATCCCTGCTCGACAAAGTTGAATACATAGCAAGGCAAACCACGAGTTCACCTCGCGACCAGTTGTTTCTTTTCCCCATGAGCTCTCCCCAATCTTTTTCTGAGTTTAGCCACTGCCAAGGACATTTATCTCGCGATGAAAGCTCAGAACCTCCCAGTTGCAGTGGTGCAGAAGCAAAACCGCTGCGTGTGAAACTCGTTCGCTTTGTTGGACCGCCAAACAATGGAAAGTCGCTTGGCAATAATGTCAGCGCCGCGAATTACACTAACTGGCATGTCTTTCACCTTCGTTGACCTGTTTGCGGGAATTGGTGGATTCCACGGAGCCCTATCTTCCTTGGGTGGTCAGGCCGTGTACGCTTCCGAAATCGACAGCGCTGCCGCAAAGGTCTATCGAGAGCGATGGCTCCTGGACCCGGATGGAGACATACAGTTGTCCGCTAACGATGATGTGATGAAGGTTCCTCCTCACGACCTGCTTGCAGGAGGGTTCCCTTGTCAACCGTTTAGCAAGTCGGGTAAGCAAAGAGGAATGGAGGAAGCGCGAGGAACGCTCTTCTACAACATCGCCAAAATAATCGAACACCACAGACCGGCGATCGTGGTGCTTGAAAACGTTCGAAATTTAGCAGGGCCACGACATACCCATGAATGGGAGGTGATTATCGAGACACTCCGAAGTAAAGGCTATCGAGTCTCATCAAAACCACTTGTTTTGTCTCCTCACCGCATTCACCCAACCTTCGGTGGGCGCCCACAAGTGCGCGAACGCATTTTCATAGCAGCAACATTCGTTGGCCACGACCACTTGCCGGAAGCCTACAACGAGCCGAGTCAGTTGGATCTTGATCACGTCTTAAGTGGCTGGAACCCCAAGGATTGGGACTTGAAGCGCCATCTTCCTCTGGAGTCGTTACCGGAGTCCGAACTCGTCAAAGTCCAACTTTCGGAATCAGAAAAAAGATGGCTCCAAGCTTGGGATGAGTTTGTCCAACTCATTCGAGGCTCAAGTGAGAGGCAAACTTTGCCGGGATTCCCAATTTGGGTTGAGGCGTGGAAACTTCGTTCGGATTTGGAGATCCCAGCAAATGCGCCAACCTGGAAAGTCAATTTCCTGGTCAAGAACTCGGATTTTTACACGGAAAACAGAGAAGTCCTGGATAGTTGGCTGAAGAAGTGGAACAATCTAGAGGATTTCCCTAAGAGCCGGAGGAAGCTTGAATGGCAGGCTCAGGATGCTAAATCCCTGAGTGAGTGCCTGATTCACTTCCGACCGTCTGGACTGCGGGTGAAAAAGGCAAGCTATGCACCCGCCCTTGTCGCTATAACTCAAACCACTGTTTATGCACCGGAGCGTCGGAGATTAACTGTTCGCGAATGCGCGCGCTTGCAAAGTTTCCCAGATTCTTTCCACTTTGGAGATCAACCGGACTCGGCCTCATACAAGCAACTGGGTAACGGTGTGAACCTATCAGTTGTCTACCACGTAGTTAAGGCGTTAGTAGAGCGCGACCAAGACCTACTGAGGCGCAACAACAAGCACAAGTTGTTGGAATCGATTAAGCTTGCTCCACTTGAATCAGACCTCAGCCTCGCCAAGCTAAATTTCCATCTCAACTGAACCTATCCAAAGCTTGGGCGATTTCTTTCGTCCTGGGACTCAAGTTGAACAGGGCCTAGTTTCAAGAGACTTTTCGAAGGCGTCTGGTGTTCTATGTTCTTAGGTTCCAACTCAATCGACCCAGTGAGTCTATGTGCCAAACTTGAGTCATGGCTAAAGACGTGCACCCGCCTCGCGGCATGCGTGACTTTCTTCCGCAAGAAAAGTCGCACCGAGACCAGATTCTCACCCAGATCCGCGAGACCTACCTTTCGCACGGCTTCCAAGAGATCGAAACTCCTGCGCTTGAAGACCTTGCCCGCCTAACCTCGGGTCAAGGCGGCGACAACGAGAAGCTTGCATTCCGCGTCATGAAGCGCGGGGCAGAGCTTGAGGCAGTCTTAGGCGCTGACGGCCAGCCCTTTGTCTTGGGGCAGTCGACGCTTAGTGATGGCCTTGCCGACCTGGGTCTGCGCTACGACCTGACGGTTCCGCTCACTCGCTACTACGCCACAAACCGCGCGAAGCTTCCACCAGTGTTCAAGGCTCTGCAGACCGGCCCGGTTTGGCGAGCCGAACGCCCACAAAAGGGTCGTTACCGCCAGTTCGTTCAGTGCGACATCGACATCATCGGCGAGG
>CAYTNT010000023.1:0-17715 GCA_964439235.1 uncultured Rhodoluna sp.
AACCGTGTCCCCAACCAAGGATGCGTCACACGGTGGCGACCACTAAACCAAGCTTCAGCGAAAAAGGCATCCCGACAGTGGGATGCCTTTTTTCATAGCCTGGGCTTTACCTCTAGACCTCGAACTTGTAGCCCAAACCTCGAACGGTCAGGATGTGCACTGGGCGGGCAGGGTCATCCTCGATCTTCGAGCGGATGCGCTTGACGTGAACGTCTAGTGTCTTGGTGTCGCCAAAGTAGTTGCTGCCCCAAACTCGGTCGATGATTTGACCACGGGTCAGAACGCGATTGACGTTCTCGAGCAGCAGTTCGAGAAGTTCAAACTCCTTGAGTGGCATGGCAACTTTTTTGCCGTGCACGAGAACCTCGTGACGCTCCAGGTCCATGCGCACCGGCCCAGCCTCGAGCACACTAGAAGGTGCGACAGCCGGCTCAACATTCCGGCGAAGAACGGCCTTCATTCGAGCGAGCAGCTCTCGGGTTGAGTATGGTTTGGTCACATAATCGTCAGCACCAATTTCGAGCCCGACAACTTTGTCGATTTCGCTGTCTTTAGCGGTGAGCATGATGATCGGCACGGTGGAGGTTTGTCGGATAACTCGGCAAACCTCGTTTCCGCTCATGCCGGGCAACATCAGATCGAGCAGAATCAGGTCGGCACCCGATTTGTTGAACTGCTCGAGCGCAGCGTTGCCATCGGCCGCCTCGACCACGTCGAATCCCTCTTTTTGCAGCAGGTAGACGAGCGGCTCGCGAAGCGATTGCTCATCTTCGACAACTAGCACCTTGGTCATTTCTTAGCCTTCTTCCCCGATTTCGATGAATCTTTCTTTGAACTCTTGCCGCTCTTGTCGCTCTTGTCGCTCTTGTCGCTCTTGGCGCTCTTGTCGACCTTGGGCTTGACTAACGCGGCGGCACCGGCGGTAGGAATACGCAGAGTGAAAGTCGACCCTACGCCGGGTTTAGAAAACAGTGAGATTTCTCCACGGTGGTTGTGCGCGACGTGCTTGACGATGCTCAGCCCGAGGCCGGTTCCACCGGTTTGACGCGAACGCGAGGGGTCAACTCGGTAGAAGCGCTCGAATATGCGATCTTGCTCGGCTGCGGGAATGCCAACTCCACTGTCTGTCACAGCGATCTCGGCGATTGCGTCGCTCACGGTCAACCCAACCCCAACCTGGGCGTTGTCATCGGAATAGGTAATCGCGTTTTCGATTAGGTTTCGAACTGCGGTAACCAGCATCCCCTGATCGCCGACAACAAAGATTTCTTCGGGCGCATCAACAGCAATCCGCACGTTGCGTCGCTCTGCCGCGTGCCGGTTCAGTTCAACCGCTTCGGTGACAACCTCGTGAAGCTCGACCAATTTAGCGCTGCCGGTGATCTCAGCCGACTGAAGACGGGATAGCTGGATGATGTCTTTGACAAGCGAACCAAGTCGCTTAGACTCCCGATACAGATCTTTCGAGAACTTCTTGACCATTTCAGGGTTGTCACTCGCGTCTTGAAGCGCTTCTGCCAAGAGACTGATCGCGCCGATCGGAGTCTTGAGTTCGTGCGAGACGTTCGCGATGAAATCGCGGCGAGTTTCTTCTAGTCGATGCGCTTCGGTGCGATCATCCACCAGAAGCAAGACATTAGTGTCGCTGATCTTTGCTGCTCGAACATGAACCCAGATTGCGGTGCCTCGGAGTCCGCTGGGCAAGGTAGTTTCAAGCGATACGGCCTCGGTCGCTTCGAATGCCCTAGCGACAAGCTCTCGAAGTTTCTTGTGCACCAGAGCCCGGTTGTTCACCAATCCCATAGCGAGGGCTCCATTGGTCGAGCGAAGCACCGTTCCGGATTCGGAAACGACTAGCCCAGCCGAAGCCAAAACATCTAAAACCTCGCTGGCGCCGTCGACGATCGTCTGGCGATCCTGCTGATTGCGCTGCTCCGCGCGCTGCATCGTTCTCAAGAACAGAGCGAAAACCAAAATCGCGCCGGCGAGGAAGCCCACCACAACCAGCATGATTTCCGAAATGTTCACAAGGTTAACACTAGGCTGATTGCAATCGAGATGGATGCTTGAAGTTGACGAAACTTTGAGGATTTCTAACCCAGTTCAGGGTCAGTTAACTCGCTGTTTGCCTAAAACTGAAAGTGTTCAATCTCGGAGGGCCCTCAACTCGGCCCGAGCTAGACGCTATTGAGGAGCAAGAATGCGCGAAGTATTCCAAGACCAGCTGCGCGAGGTGCAGGACCGCCTAGTCGAGATGTCAGAGTCGGTCACCCACATCATCACGGATGCCTCGAACGCCTTCATCAACTCAGACGTGGCACTGGCCGACCGCGCAATCGCTCTGGCCGAAAGCAACGAGCGCAAGGCATTGGCTCTCGACGAACTTGTGATCCGCATTCTTGCGCGCCAGTCACCTGTGTCGCGCGATTTGCGCATCCTCGTTTCGGCGCTGCGAATCAGCGCATCACTCGAGCGCATGGGCGCACTCGCCGGACACATCGCAGCAATCGCTCGCTACCGCTTTCCGGGCAGCGCTATCCCTGCAAACCTGAAGAGCACTTTTGAAGAGATGGGCAAGCTCGACATCGACCTGGCCCACAAGATCACCGCCTGCCTTCGCAGCACCGACGTCGACCAGGCTCGCGCAATTCAGGCTCAGGACGAGCGCGTTGACCAACTGCACCGACACATCTTTGACGTTGTGCTTGCCGACAGCTGGAAAGAAAACGCGATGTTCACCGTCGACGTGACTCTCGCTAGCCGTTACCACGAGCGTTTTGCCGACCACGTGGTCGACATCTCGAGCAAGATCAGCTATCTGACCACTGGCGACTGGGCCGAAGGCGAAACCGCCGAATAGTTTCGGTTCGCTCGAATTACTTCTTGCCCTGGGCAGCAACCGCTGCGGCACCTGCAGCCGCGGCCTCGGGGTCGAGGTACTCGCCGCCCTTGACTAGCGGCTTGAAGTTCGCATCCAACTTGTAAACCAGCGGAATACCGGTCGGGATGTTGAGTTCGGAAATCTCGTCATCGCTGATGTCATCGAGGTGCTTCACCAGAGCGCGCAGAGAGTTTCCGTGTGCGGTAACCAAAACGGTCTTGCCCGACTTTAGAGCTGGCTGAATGTCTGACATCCAGAACGGCAGCATTCGCTCGAGAACATCCTTCAGGCATTCCGTTTTTGGAATGCGCGGGCCAAGGTCTGAATAGCGCTCGTCGTTAGCCTGCGAGTATTCGTCGGCATCATCGATTGGAGGAGGAGGAACATCGTACGAACGACGCCAAATCTGGAACTGCTCGGCACCGTATTCGGCAAGGGTTTGCGCCTTGTCTTTGCCCTGCAGCGCACCGTAGTGACGCTCGTTCAATCGCCAGTCGCGAACCACATCGATCCAGACTCGGTCTGCCGCGTTGAGCGCAATGTGTGCGGTGTTGATGGCGCGACGCAACTTCGAGGTAAACAGCAAATCAGGCTTCAAGCCCGACTCCTTGAGCAGTTCGCCGGCTCGGTGAGCCTCTGCCTTGCCCTGATCGCTGAGTTCAACGTCAACCCAACCGGTGAAGAGGTTTTGCTGGTTCCAAACGCTGTTTCCGTGTCGTAGCAGGATGAGGGTGTATGCGGCAGTCATGCGCTCAATTTTAGTGTTTACCTTCGGGTAATCCCTTAGGTTTGGTTTGGATGAGAGAGCTCGAGAGGCGGGTTGATGGTTCAGAAACCTGAGCGACTCGCCACCTCGGCGGGAAAACCGATTGGCAACATTACGCGCGGCACCACGAATCCGAATCGGCTGCGCAGGGTCGATCGCTACATCGCATCCCTACCCGTAATTCGCTCTGAGCACGAGCCGATCGTGGTGGATTTGGGTTACGGCGAGAGTCCAATCACCGCGATCGAATTGCTGCAGCGCCTGAGCAAAACCAACCCGGGAACGCATGTGGTTGGCATCGAGATCGACCGCGAACGTGTCGAACGCGGCTTGGCGATTGAATCGAGCAATCTGCATTTCGCCCTCGGCGGCTTTGAGGTGCCTATGCCCGAGGCATTCGCGCCGAACCGGCCGGTAACCCTGATCCGAGCTTTCAACGTGCTTAGGCAGTACCAGGAGTCAGACGTGGCCTTGGCCTGGTCGCGCATGCAATCGAGACTCACCGAGAACGGTTTACTCGTTGAAGGAACCTGCGACGAAATTGGGCGAGTTTCGAGTTGGATCACCCTCTCGAAGTTCGAGCCAATATCTCTCTCGGTGTCACTGAGACTTAGAGGCCTAGAGCTGCCGTCGATTGTGGCCGAACGCCTGCCAAAGGCCTTGATCCACCGCAACATTCCAGGCGAAAGGGTGCATGACTTTCTTGCGGCGCTGGATGCTGCCTGGCGCAGCAACGCTGGCCTTGGCGCCTTGAGTCCGGTTCAACGCTGGCAGGCATCCTGTCGAACGCTGCTAGAGCAGGGTTGGCCGCTGGTTGGCGACAGCAGACGGTGGCGTTTGGGCGAGCTTTCAGTCGCGTGGGATGCTGTTGCGCCGAACTAGCAGCAAGCGCTAGCTAGACGGGTGGCAACTCGGCGCGGGCGTCATCCTCGTGCATGCCAGCTGCGCAGAGCAGGTCAACCAGCATCGGTCGAAGCAGCAGCAGCACGCTCGCCTCACGCAGCTGGTCTGCGATGCCGAACCGCTTCGGATCGAGCTGGTGAATCACATCGAGCAGTTGGTCTTGAGCCAATTCGAGATTCGCGGGCTCGCTCAGACCAGACTCGAGCTGGCGCACCGCATCCTCGATTTGTTCGAGAAGGTCGGCCAGGTAGGGCCTCGCGACACCGTCGCGCATCAGAAAATCGATACGCCGCACGATAACGCGCAAGTTTCTGGTGGCTAGATCCATGCCGCGCATCAGGCGAAGCTGACCCTGAAGTTCATCGCGATGCTTGCGTAAAAAAGGGCTGACGCGACTGATGGCAACCGCGCTGTCCAGAGACATGCGCCAGTTGTCGATTAGCGGCTGGCTGCGTCGAACCCGCACCAGGGCAGCATCGGCAACCCGAAAATCGCGATTGATCAGAGCCTTGCGAACCTCGCCGAGGGTCTGCAGGAACACATCAAAAAGTTGGGATGCGTCTTTCTGCGCAAGACGCCTCGGGTCGCGCGGAATCAGGGCCGTCACGGCGAGCGCGGTAATGCCGCCAATCAGGCCGTCGATCGTGCGAAAGAACACGCCACCCTCTGGTGCTGGTAGCCAATGCACCAGCATCGCTTGAATGCCAACTGTGAGAGCGAAGGATGCACTGCCACTAATAGCTCGAGCCACGGCCAGACAGAGGAACAGCGTCAACGCCATTTGCCAGATGCCTTGCCCAACACCGAGCAGCAACGCCTCGCTTATCGCGATGCCGAGAATCATGCCGGCCGCGGTCTCGATCAAGCGTCGCGGCCTCGCATCACGAGTGAAGCCAAGGGTGGTGATGGTGACGGTTACCGCAAGCAACGGAACCTGATGCCCAAGCCCATAGTGGCTGATTGCGTAGGCGGCAGTCGCGCCTAGAACAATGTGCAGAATCGGTGCGAGGCTGGACACCAATCGAGCAAGGGAATCTTTCGGACTCCAGCGAATACGCATCAGGCGTGGCCGCCCATGAGGTTTCGTCTCGATGGCAGATTAGCCGCCTTGCCAGCCGTAGGAGGCACGATTACCTCTTGAGTTGCGGCAATTTGCGAACCGTTTTCATCAACAATCAAGAACTCGGCATCGACCGGAGTTGAACGTGACACCACCGCGAGCGCAATCGGCCCCGACTCGAAGTGCTGGGCCACCGAAGTGATCTGGCCGACCTGCTTGGCCTCGCCATCGCTCGAGATGGTCACCGAGGCGCCGACTGCGGGAATCTCGTGTCCCGACCCGTCCAGGTGTAAGAACACCAAACGACGTGGCGGGTGCCCGAGGTTGTGCACTTTGGCAACAGTTTCTTGACCGCGGTAGCAACCCTTCGAGAGGTGAACCGAGGTGGCGAGCAGATCGAGTTCGTGCGGCAAGCTTCTGTCGTCGAGCTCGGCCTCGCTCGGGCGCCAGTGGGCTACGCGCAGCGCATCCAAGGCCATCGAACCGGCCAGTTTGCCCTCGGGCTGCCACTTTGCCTCAAGGTCGGCGATTGCTTCGGCAGGCACCAGGTTCTCGAAATACACCCAAGAAACAAACTGCGGCTGCGAGGATGCGTACCGCACACCGCCGGGTTGCACGACGGGCCACGGGTCTCGCCAGGCGAGCCTGGTCTCGACTCCGTTGGCCCCGAGGCTCTGCTTGAACGAGACCACCGGCAGAAACTCGTCACTTCGCTCGGCAATCGAAACCCGCGATCTGAAGACCATCTTGTTCAGCCACTCGAGCAGGGCAGCGCCGCGTTCGCGAGAAACCAAGAGCCACGTCGATTCGGCATCCACGTAAACATGAATGATCTGCTCGATTCGGCCGTTTGCGTCAAGTAGCAGAGCTTCGGTGCTGTCGCCCGCGGCGAGGTTGCTGATGTTTTGCGAAAGCAAACTGTGCAACCACTTGAGTCGATCTTCGCCCGTGATTTCAAAAATGGCTTTTGGTTCGAGGATCACAAACGCCTCGCCCTGCAGCAGCTTGCGCTGCTCGATCATGGGGTTGCCGAAATGCTCGCGCGGCGTCATGGCCTAGCTGATTCGTTCGAGTCTGGCGGATGCGTGCGACTTCAGTTCGCTGCCGGGAAGTGCGATGTCCCACACCCACAACAGCGCATTTTCAACCAGCCCGTAGAGTCGGGTCGAGTGGCGATAGGTCTTGGCACCTTCGAAGGCAACGCCTGATTCTGAAGCCAAATCAATTCGCGCGCCCTTGATCTTGCCCTTGTAGAGTTCGGCGAGCCCGCCGGGGTGCAGCGTTGAAACTTGAATGTCAAAGCCGCCCTCTTTATTGCGCAACTTCTCGAGGTCTTCGCGGGTTTTGATTGATGGTTCTCCGGTGCCGGGCAGCAAACCTGGGCCGAAATCGGATTCTTCAACCGCGCGGGTCAAGCGCCAGTAACCCAGCTCACTCGGCAGCGGACGTGAGTCGTCACCGCTAAGAGTTGCGGTTGAAACGTAGGTGAGCACATTTTGGCCGTCGTGGCCAAACTCGATTTTTTGGTGAAATTCGTATTCGTCGGCAGGGCCTTCTTGGCCGTCTGGCTTGTAGCTAATCACGCCGGTGCCCTCCCACTTGCCTACCAAGAAGGCAAAGGGGGTCAGCTCGAGCGGCAGGTCTTCAGGAAGAACGAACATCCGGGCTTCGCCTGGACTACTTCTGGCCCTTGAACAACTTATAGAGCACCAGAGCAGAAATGCCGGCGATAGCGGCTGCGGCTAGAACCAAAAGTCCGGTGAAGAAAATCTCGATTGCGAGGATCATGGCTTAAGTCTAACCAGCCAGAGCGAGGATCAGGGTCGCAAAAGCGAGGATTAGATAGCTGCCACCCGAAACGTATACGAGTCGCTTGACGAAGCCCTGCGGCTCGGCCCGAAAAAGCTGAATTAGGGATACCAGAGCGGTCGCACCCGCGAGCACAACACCGAACACAAACTCGGGTTGATAGCTACCCGCAGGCAAGGCGATTGAGAGTGCGATTGGCGAAACCGCAACCAAAACCCAGATTGCGATGATTTCCACCCAGTGACTTTTCACCCTCTCATTCTCACCTATCCAGGCGGCATATCCCCTCTAAACTTGGGGCAAGGCGTTTGGAGAGAAATATGGCCCAGCTTCTGCTCTTGTCGGCTTCGGCCCACGGCGAAGTTTTGCCTGCGCTCGCCCTGCTGAGCCACCGGGTTCGCCAGATGCCCGCCGACCCGGCCAATCTGGTCAATGCACCTGGCCACGACCTTCTCTTCCTTGACGCCAGACGCGATCTCGCCAACGCCAAATCCCTAGCCAAAATCCTTGCCGCCACCGGTCTTTCTGCACCTTTGCTGCTGATTGTTACCGAGAGCGGGTTGCCGGCAATCAACGAGGAGTGGGGCGCGTCCGACATCATTCTCGACAGCGCTGGCCCAGGCGAGATCGATGCACGCATCCGTCTCGCTATCGCGAGGGCGCGAGCAATCGAGGCCAGCGACCAGATTCACGCATCCGGCGTGGTCATCGACGAAGCTTCCTACTCGGCAAAGGTGCACGGCAAGCCGCTCGATCTCACATATAAGGAGTTCGAGTTGCTTCGTTTCTTGGCTCAGCACCCCGGTCGAGTGTTTTCGCGCGACCAACTGCTGAGCGAGGTGTGGGGCTACGACTACTTCGGTGGCACCAGAACCGTCGACGTGCACATCCGAAGACTGCGCGCCAAGTTGGGCGATCTCGAGAGCCTGATTGGCACAGTTCGCAACGTCGGCTACCGCTTCAACACTTCCGAGCAGGATGCGTTCGCGAACAGTTAACCCTGCACTAACCACAGTTTCATAGCAGGGGCTGTGCCGTCTGTGGCACGATTGAGTTATGTCTTCTGAAGAAACCATGGCAATCGCCTTGCCCGATCTAGATCAGTCGCTTCCGGCCGACCGATTTTTGGATCGCGAACTGAGCTGGTTGGCGTTCAACCAGCGCGTTCTGGAACTCGCAGAAGACCCGAGCCTTTACCTGCTGGAACGTGTCAACTTTTTGAGCATTTTCGCATCCAACCTGGATGAGTTTTTCATGGTTCGCGTCGCCGGCCTCAAGCGTCGAATCGCGACCGGCCTTGCGGTCAAGTCTTCTTCGGGGTTTGAGCCAGCCGAGGTGCTCGCGCAGATTTCGGAGAGCGCGCACCGCCTGCAGCGCCGTCACGCCGAGACCTTCATCAACGTGATTGAGCCCGAACTGCGCGAGAAGGGCATCCGTCTGGTTCGCTGGAATGAACTGACCGAGACCGAGCGAACTGAACTGCACTCGTATTTTCAGGCTCAGATTTTTCCGGTTCTGACCCCGCTGGCGGTTGACCCGGCGCACCCGTTTCCTTACATTTCGGGCCTTTCGCTGAACCTTGCCGTGGTCGTGCGCAACCCAGAGACTCAGACCGAAAACTTCGCGAGGGTAAAGGTTCCACCGCTGCTGCCGCGATTTGTGCGCCTGGCCGGTGGCGAGCCAAACCCTCGCAACAACGGAATCGTCGACATTCGATTTGTGCCGCTCGAAGACATCATCGGCGAATTCTTGGGTGAACTGTTCCCTGGCATGGATGTGCTGCAGCACCACACTTTCCGCGTAACCCGCAACGAAGACCTCGAGGTCGACGAAGACGAGGGCGAGAACCTGCTGCTTCAGCTTGAGAAAGAGCTTTTGCGCCGCCGCTTTGGCCCGCCGGTTCGACTCGAGGTTGCCGACGACATCAACCCGCAGGTTCTCGAGTTGTTGATGCGCGAGCTCGACATCACCGACGAAGATGTCTACCACCTGCCTTCGCCGCTTGACCTGACCGGCCTCAGCGAAATCGCTTTTCTCAAGCGTCCAGACCTGCACTACCCGCCGCACCCGATCATCACCAACCGGTTCCTGAAGCCAGTCGAGGATGACGACCAGAGCTTCTTCGCAGCCCTGCGTGCGCGCGACGTCTTGGTACACCACCCTTACGAGTCGTTCACGACCTCGGTTCAGGCATTCCTCGAGCACGCGGCGAACGACCCAAAGGTCTTGGCCATCAAGCAGACCCTCTACCGAACCTCCGGTGATTCACCAATCGTGGATGCGCTAATCCGCGCCGCCGAAGCCGGCAAGCAGGTGCTCGCACTGGTCGAAATCAAGGCCCGGTTCGACGAGCAGAACAACATCGGTTGGGCCCGCAAGCTCGAGCAGTCGGGTGTGCACGTGGTCTATGGAATCGTCGGACTCAAGACCCACTGCAAGTTGTCGCTCGTGATTCGCCAGGAGGGCAGCCAGCTTCGCCGCTACTGCCACATCGGCACCGGAAACTACAACCCGAAGACCGCTCGTTTCTATGAGGACTACGGCCTATTCACGGCGCGCGAATCCGTTGGCGAAGACCTCACCAAGCTGTTCAACCAGCTCTCGGGATACGCTCCCGACGCAACGTTCAAGTCGCTGTTGGTTTCTCCGAACGGCGTTCGCGACGGCCTTATCGAACGAATCGATCAAGAGATCGCCTTCAAGGCGGCCGGCAAGGATGCGCGCGTGCGCGTCAAGGTCAACTCGCTGGTTGACGAGCAAATCATCGACGCTCTCTACCGAGCCTCGAATGCCGGCGTGGCCGTCGAGATCGTGGTTCGCGGAATGTGTGCGCTGCGCCCCGGAGTCAAAGGTTTGAGCGAGAACATTCGGGTTCGATCGGTGCTGGGCCGCTACCTCGAGCACTCTCGCGTCTTCAGCTTTGCCGGCGGCGGCGACCCTGCCGTCTACATCGGCTCGGCAGACATGATGCACCGCAACCTCGACCGCCGCGTCGAGGCCTTGGTTCGCATCACCCAGGTTGACCAGATTCGCGAGCTGAACTCGATGTTCGACCTGGCGATGGCTGAGGATTCGGCATCCTGGCATCTGGGTTCTGATGGCATCTGGACTCGCAAGCAGTTCGACGAAGAGGGCAACCCGCTCGCCGACGTTCAAGACCAACTCATGAAGAGCGTCTATTCGAACAGGAACCGTGCCTAGCGTGAATCAACCAGAAGTTTTGGCTGCGGGGGCCGTTCTCTGGCGAATTGAAAAAGGCAAACTCAAGGTCGCTGTAATCCATCGGGGTCGCTACGACGACTGGAGTTTCCCGAAAGGGAAAGTCGACAAGGGCGAGCTCGTCGCTCAGACTGCTGTGCGCGAAATTCGTGAAGAAACCGGGCTAAAAGTTCGTCTCGGGCAAAAGCTCTCGACCAGTCGCTACGAGCTAGCCACGGGGTCGCTCAAAGAGGTGCACTACTGGGCGGCAAAGGTCACCGACAAGGCGCTTCGAAACTCAACTTTCAAACCAGACGAAGAGGTCGCTAGCGTCGAATGGATGACTCCTGACGAGGCTCGCCCCAAGTTCAGCTACGAGTTTGATCGGCAGCTATTAGCCGAGGTCGAAGCCCTACACAAAAACAACCTTCTCGACACCCGCCCGTTCATCGTGCTGCGGCATGCCAAGGCCACTCCGCGCGCCGACTGGAAGGGTGGCAAGTCGGTGGATGACGGCAAACGCCCGCTGCTGCCCGAGGGTTTCGAACAGGCCAAACAGTTGGTGCCGTTGCTTGCCGCATTCGCGCCCAAGCGCGTGTTCACGAGCCCCTGGTACCGCTGCAAGACGACGGTCGAGCCGTACGCATCCGCTCGACGGGTCAAACTAATCGAGCGTTCGGTGTTTAGCGAGTTGGGCAACCAGCGCGGGCCGCAGCGAACCGCGAAAGAGGTTTTGGCCATCGCAGACGAGCGCAAGGCCGTTCTGCTGTGCGCTCACCGACCATCACTGCCGACAGTTTTGCGCACGCTCGCAACCTTCGGAACGAGTACGCAGGCTGAGTTACTGCTCGAAGCGAAAGCCCTGAAACCGGCCGACTTTGTCGTCGTGCACCTGACTCTTGGCAAGAAGCGAAAGATTGCCGCCATCGAAACATATAGCCTTGAGGGATGACCAGAACGTCGGCCATCAAGCCACTCGCTAAGCCATATCTCGCGACTATCTCGCTGCTGAGCGTTGCCCTGGCTTGGGGTGCCGCATTCGTGGTCATGAAACCGGCAATCAACGAGCAACCGTTCTATGACTTCCTAGCCACCAGGTTTACGATTGCGGCCCTCATTATGATTGCCGCTCGACCTTCGGTGCTTCGTCAACTCACTCCAAAACTGTGGCTTACCGGCCTTCCACTCGGAGTAATTCTCGGCCTCGCATATGTCACGCAGACACTAGCTCTCGAACTCACCACCGCAGCAATCACGGGCTTCCTGACCGGACTCTACGTGGTGCTCACTCCCCTGATGGCTTGGCTGTTTCTGCGCACCAAGGTAACGCTCAAGGTTGCCGGTGGCGTTGCGCTCGCAACCGCTGGACTCGCGCTGATCTCGATCACGGATATCGGCATCCAACCAGGCCATGTTTGGGGAGTGATTTGCGCTGCACTCTATGCCGCACACATCATCGGCCTCGCGCGATTCAGCTCAAGCTTCAGCGCATACCCGCTGACCATCGTTCAATTGCTCGCGGTCGCCGCAGTCAGCTGGTTTGGTGCGCTTCTCGACGGCTATCAGGCCCCGCCAAACGAGGGTGTCTGGCAAGCGGTGCTGTTCACCGCAGTCTTCGCTACCGCGATCGCCTTCTTCGTGCAAACCTGGGCACAAGCGCGAATGGATGCGTCCCGCGTTGCCATCATCCTCACCAGTGAAGTGGTCTTCACCGCTCTAATCGCCGTCGGTATCGGACAAGAGCAACTGGCTCTCAACACCGCGCTCGGTGGTGCGCTAATGGTGGCCGCCATGCTGCTCGTGGAATGGCCCACACGAAAAAAGTCAGACCCCCCACCTAGCCTGCTTTCCTAACGCTTATGGAGGCAAACATGGATTTCTCTTCGCTCACCATCGTGCTGGTCATCTCTGGTGCGGTCACGGCATCGATTGTTGTTGCAGCAGTGGTCTACGTTCTAAATGGAAAGCTCAAAGGCTCGAGTGATGTTTCGAAGAGCCTGGCCGATAACCGCGACGAACTAAATCGACTAATCACCAACAACCAGTTGCAAATCGAGAACAAGTTTGAGCTGCTGCGTCACTCTTTTGAAACCACCGGCAAGGGCCAGCGCGACGAGGCGGCGGCTGCCCGCACCGAACTGCAGAAGACTCTGAACGAATCGCTCGAAAAGATGTCTCTGGCTCTCAAAGATCTGACTGAGGCGAATGCTCGCAAGCAGGCCGAACTGCAGGCGGCGATGCAGGATTCCATCGACAAAATGCAGAAGAGCAACGAAGAGAAGCTCGAGAAGATGCGTGAAACCGTCGACGAAAAGCTTCAGGGCACCCTTGAAAAGCGCCTCGGTGAGTCATTCAAGCTGGTTAGCGATCAGCTCGAGTCGGTTCAGAAGGGCTTGGGAGAAATGCAGACCCTTGCTTCGGGCGTCGGCGACCTCAAGCGCGTGCTCACCAATGTGAAGAACCGTGGCGGCTGGGGCGAGGTCCAGCTGGCGAGCCAGCTCGAAGACATGCTCTCACCCGAGCAGTACGAGGCAAACGTCAAGATCAAGGCCAACTCAGATGCCCTGGTCGAATTCGCGGTCAAGCTACCGGGTCGCCAGGAGGGCGAGGTCGTCTACCTGCCGATTGACTCCAAGTTTCCGCAAGAAGATTACGAGCGCCTGCTTGGTGCCCAAGAAACCGGCGATAAGGATGCGATCGAGGCAGCCTCGAAGGATCTCGAGCGCGCCATCAAGGCTCAGGCCAAGATCATCTCCGAAAAGTACATCGACGTGCCTCGAAGCACCGACTTCGCAATCATGTACTTGCCTACCGAAGGCCTGTTCGCCGAGGTTATTCGACGCCCTGGGCTGGCCAGCGAGTTGCAGAACAAGTTCCGCGTTCAGATCACTGGCCCGACCACTCTGATGTCGCTGCTCAATAGCCTGCAAATGGGCTTCAAGACCCTCGCAATCGAGAAGAGCACCAGCGATGTCTGGAAGGTCTTGAGCGCGGCCAAGGCCGAGTTCCAGAAGTACGGTCAGGTCTGGGACAAACTGCAAAAGCAGCTCAACACTGCGCAGAACACCGTATCCGCGGCCAAGACTCGCACCAACGCCATCGAGCGCACCCTCAAGAATGTCGAGACCGGTGCCGGCATCGAGTCAACTCCTGAGTTCCAGGCAATCGAATCGATGGCCGCCGAGATCGAAGTTGAAGATGCCACTGACGAGAACGACGAAGAACAGGTCTAGCCTTCACTGGTAAACTGTTCGGGCTAACTCAGGTTGGCGGCGGGCCTCTAGCTCAGTTGGTTAGAGCAACGGACTTTTAATCCGTGGGTCGTGGGTTCGATCCCCACGGGGCCTACCAAAGAAAATCCTCGGCTAACCGCCGGGGATTTTTCGTTTGGTTCGCACTGCAGTGAGAAGCTGGGCGGGCCGTCCCCCGCCCCCCCCCAACATAAACTCTTGGTGTGCGCTATCCAATCCTTACCGACCGACTCAGCATCCAACCGTTGAACGTCGCTGACCTCGAATCCTTTGTTGAGTATCGACGGACTCCGGAGATTGCGCGATTCCAGAGCTGGGACACCGATTACTCAACCCAGCAGGCGACCGAGCTGATCGAATCACAAGCGGGCATCGAGTTTCCAACGAAGGGCGAATGGCTGCAGATTGGCATCCGCCTGCGCAGCACCGGCGAACTGATTGGTGATGTCGCTGTTCACAACATGGATGCCGACGAACCATCGGTCGAACTGGGTTTCACGCTTGCTACACAGCACCAGCAACTGGGTTACGCAAGAGAAGCGGTTGGCGCTGTGATTGAGGCAATCCGAGGCGATGAGCCTGGTGTGAAACTGTTAGCCTTCACCGATGCTCGCAACACTGGGTCGATCCGGCTGCTGACCGCGCTTGGGTTCAGTGAGAGGGGCGACTTGAAATGGACAGAGGAATTCAAAGGCGAGACCGTCGAGGTTCTTCACTTCGAGAATCTCTAGCCTCAAAAAGAAAACCCCACCAAAACGGTGGGGTTTCTGCTTGAGGACTTGGGCCTACTTGACACCGAGCAGGTCGATAACGAACACCAGGGTGCGACCCGAAAGACGGTGACCGCCACCCACAGGACCATAAGCGTATTCAGGAGGGCAAATCAGGGTGCGGCGGCCGCCGACCTTCATACCAGGGATGCCCTCTTGCCAACCGCGGATCAAACGGTTGAGCGGAAACTCAATTGACTCGTTGCGGCTCCACGAAGAGTCAAACTCCTCGCCGCTCTCGTAGTCGACACCTAGGTAGTGCACGCTCACGACGGCACCCGCGGTGGCAGCTTCGCCCTCGCCAATCACGTCATCCTTGATGGTCAAAGTTGACGGAGCTGGCTCAAGCATCGGTTCTAGTTCTGGGCGTTCAAGATTTGTCATGCGCCAAGACTATCCGAAGGCTGCAGACTAGACTTTTTTCAGGACGATCCTTGGGAGTTTCAATGAAGAAGTTGCGGGTTGGCGTAATTGGCGGAGGCCAGTTTTCGGGATCGTTTATCCCGCTGTTTCAAGCGCATCCATTCGTGGAAGAAGTGGGCCTAGTTGAGCTCGATGACACTCGCCGCGCAAAGTCCGCTGAGAAGTTCTCGATCAAACACACTTTTGCCAGTTTGGCTGAGTTTTGGAACAGCGACTTCGATGCGGTCGCAATTTTCACGCCACGCTGGACCCACGCCGAAATCGCACTCGAGGCCCTAGCCAACGGCAGACACGTTTACACCGCGGTTCCAATGGGAATCACCGCCGATGAGGTTCGGCAGTTAGTCGCCGCGGCCAGCAAAACTAACCTCACGTACTTTATGGCCGAGACCAGCTACTACTACCCCGCTGTCGTCTTTGCGCGTCAGAAGTTTGAATCGGGCCAGATGGGTCGATTCGTTTACGGCGAGGGCGAATACCTGCACGATATGTCCCATGGCTTCAGTGAGGCCTATGCCGCAAACGGTGGCGACGCATGGAAAGCGACCGCAAGCTTTCCGCCGATGCTTTATGCCACTCACTCGGTGAGCGCAGTGCTTTCAGTTACTGGCGCCAGTGCGACTTCTGTGACCTGCATCGGCCTAGAAGACACCGCCGACGACGGTATCTTCGACCCAAAGGTCAGCATGTGGCAGAACAGCCACAGCAATCAAATCGCGATGTTTGAGACCAGCGACGGCGGTGTAATGCGGATCGCCGAACTCCGACGCGTGGGTACCGCACCGCTCGAGCCAACCGTTCGCCTGAGCATCTTCGGCACCGAGGGTTCTTTTGAACAGCAGGTGGGCTACTCGTCATGGGCCACCAAACACGACTTCGACATTGTCACTCAAGAACTCTCAACCTTGTCGGATGTCGAGAACCCGCTTTCGATCAAACCTGGGTTCGTCTCTGAAAACCGCTGGGACGGCGGCTTCGCCAAGATTCACGATCGCAGTCAGTTGCCCAAAGAATTCATCGGCCTGTCAAACGGACACGGCGGCTCACACCAGTACATGGTAGACGACTTTGTGATGGATGCGGTCGGCGAGCGCAAGGCCCCCATGAACGTGCACGATGCGGCAAGGTTCACTGCGCCTGGTGTTTGGGCTCACGAGTCTGCCCGCGCCGGTGGCACAAAACTTGTGATTCCAAGCCTCTGGTAACGACTCGAGGGTCGCGTGCGCCAGCTAGGTGCCGCGGGCTACGCGCCGGAGGCTAGACGAGGCCGTGCTCGGCCAGAAGCGCTTGAAGCTTTTTGTTCGCAAGAATCTCGGCCTCGGAGCGCAGCATCGCCAGTGGCAGACGCCTGCGCAGCAAATCATCGGCCTTCACAACCATTTCGTTCGAGATGACGTGACTCAGTTCGGCGTAGCAGATGCCTGTCCCCTCAAAGACCTCTGAAAGATCAGCCTCAACAGCCTCGACAATCGAGAAAGCCGCCTGACCGTGCCTGCGCCAAAGACCAGCGGTGACGCGCTCGCAAGCGCCTGGGGCCAATCCAACACCAACCTCAACCACCTTCGCCAGCAGGGCCGAACTCATGTCCACATCGCCCTCGCCAAACCACTTGCGTTCGCGACCAATTACAAAGCCGAGTTTCTTGAAAGCGGCAACCACTTCGGCACCGACGTTCAGACAGTCGGTGAGCTTGCCGCCAAAGATGGTGAGCAAGCCCAACTTTGAATCTAGCTCGACCACGTGCTTGCGCGAAAGCTTGTGCCAGTCGACGTCATCCCCCGGCCGCTCGGATTCGACCACCAGAGGCCGCACGCCAGAGCGCTCCGAAATGATTGAATCGCGAGTCAGCGGCACATCGAGGTTCATGCTCGCGTTGATCTGGCGAAGCACAAAATCACGGTCCTCGTCAGTAACTTCAGAGGTGGGCGCTGGCACTCGAGTGTCGGTGGTTCCGATTACGCTGCGATCACCCATCGGAATTACATAAAAGAGTCGACTCTGCTCATCCCAGAATGCCAACACACGGTCGTCTTCGCTGAGCTTAGGAACCACAAGGTGGATTCCCTTCGAGAACACCAGCCCGGCCTTTGCGGATGCGTTCGCCGCATCCAGCACGTCTTGCGCCCACGGGCCTGCCGCGTTCACCATTACCTTCGCGGCAACCGAGTAGGGTTCACCGGTCAAGACATCGACCAGCTCGATATCCCATGCGCCGTTGACTCGTTTGGCTGATTGCAGTTTCGTGTAGTTTCGAGCGCTGGCACCGAGTGAGATTGCCGACTCCACGAAGTCCCAAACGAAACGCGAATCGTTGTCTGGCAGGATTCCGTCGAAGTAGCGAACAGCACCGCGCAACCGGTCTTGTGAGAGTCGCGGCTCAAGATTCAACGCGCTTTTCAAACCGAAGGTTCTCGGGGCCGGTGTGGTGAACAATCCAATGGCCCAATACAGCAGGGTGCCTAGCGTCGCCATTATCGGACCGAAAGGAGCATTTGGGCCGAGCGAGGCTACAAAACCGATTCGGCGGATGCGATTCGGGTACTGCCTCATCAGTCGCGCCCGTGCGAGACAGAGCTTGAACACCAGCCAAAACTCATAGGACTGCAGGTATTTGATGCCGCCCCACACCAGGTTGCTTGATTGCTGGCTGGTAC
>CAYTNT010000024.1:0-10384 GCA_964439235.1 uncultured Rhodoluna sp.
TCGACATAGTTTCCGGTCTTCTTCCAATCAACGGTTTGCACGTGCCAGCCGTAAGCCTCGTAGCGCGCATTGAGGTTCTCGGTAAATGCGATGTTGGTGTCATCCTCGATCGAGATCTGGTTCGAGTCGTAAATGACCACCAGGTTGCCGAGCTTCTGGTGACCGGCTAGAGATGCGGCCTCTGAGGTGACACCCTCTTGCATGTCGCCATCGCCGGCAATCACGTAGACGAAGTGATCGAACGGAGAAGCCCCCTGGGCGGCTTCTGGGTCGAAAAGCCCGCGCTCGAAGCGGGATGCGTATGCGAAGCCGGTTGCTGAGGCGAGTCCCTGACCCAGAGGTCCGGTGGTGATCTCGACACCAGCGGTGTGACCGAACTCGGGGTGGCCCGGAGTTGCCGAACCCCAGGTGCGAAGCGCCTTGAGGTCGTCTAGCTCGAGCCCGTAACCGTGCAGGTACAGCTGGTTGTAGATGGTTAGCGATGAGTGGCCAACCGAGAGGATGAAGCGGTCGCGGCCGACCCATCGGTCATCCTTGGGGTCGTGGCGCATGACCTTGTTGAAGAGCAGGTATGCGACTGGCGCCAGAGAGATTGCGGTGCCGGGGTGGCCGTTGCCGACCTTTTCAACTGCGTCGGCGGCAAGTACGCGTGCGGTATCGACTGCCTTTGAATCTAGTTCGGACCATTGGAATGCTGACAAAACAGCTCCTTACGTGCGGGTTTAACGGATTATGAATTGGCGACACTGCCAGAGAGTCGGAAAAATCTGGTGAACAGCACCCTGTGAGCCAAATCGCTCATTTTGCTCGCCACATTCCGTTGCCCCTCAATCCTATGCCTTGGGCACCCAAATGGGTGATTGATTCGGTTTCTTTGGGCTGGGTTTGACCGCTTAGACTTGAACCTAATGTCTCTCACCAACCAACCCGTAAAACTCGGTTTCGGCCGTAAGTTGCGCGCATATGTCGCACTTACCAAGCCCCGAGTTATCGAGTTGTTGTTGGTTACCACCGTGCCGACCATGGTTTTGGCCCACAAATCCGAGAACGGAAGCGGTTTTCCTGACCTCTGGCTGATCATCATCACCCTGATCGGTGGAGCCCTGAGTGCGGGCAGCGCGAACGCTTTCAATTGCTACATCGACGCAGACATCGACAAAGTCATGGGACGCACTAAGGGAAGGCCGCTGGTCACCGGCGAACTCACCAAGCCAGAGGCCCTGTGGTTCTCGTGGGCGACCGCAGTCGCATCCTTTGCCTGGTTCTGGTTCTTCACAAACGCACTTGCCGCCTGGCTATCGCTTGCCGCCATCGCGTTCTATGTATTGGTTTACACGCTGCTGCTAAAGCGCAGAACTCCGCAGAACATCGTGTGGGGTGGCGCAGCGGGTGCAATGCCGGTGCTGATTGGTTGGGCCGCAGTAACCGGTGAGTTGTCGGTTGCACCGTGGATGCTGTTTCTCGTGATCTTCCTTTGGACCCCGCCTCACTATTGGCCGCTGTCCATGAAATATCGCGAGGATTACGCGGCAGCCGGGGTTCCGATGCTGCCTGTCGTGCGAACCTCGCCGGTCGTCGCAGTTCAGATCATTCTTTACTCTTGGGCCATGGTCGCTTCCAGCCTGCTGCTGATTCCGACCGCCGATATGGGCTGGATCTACTCCGTGATTGCATCCGCCAGCGGAGCGTGGTTCATGCTTTCAGCATTCAAGCTGTACCGCGAGGGTCTGCGCGACGAACCAAAGTCGCCCATGAGGCTTTTCCACGGTTCGATTACATACCTGACAGTGCTGTTTCTAGCGGTCGCGATTGACCCGCTGGTACACCTACCGCTGTTTTAGCTCCTCGAGCCTCGCCAGCGACTCTTCGCGTTCGCGGGCGTGGTCGACAATCGGCTCTGGATAGCCACCCGCGTAGCCATCGAGCAGATTCCATGGCTCGTGAACCGAAGGCCCTTCGATGTGTCGCAGCTCTGGCACGTACTTGCGAACAAAGTCACCGTTGGGGTCGAACTTGAGCCCCTGCATGACTGGGTTGAACACCCTGTAGTAAGGGCTGGCATCGGTTCCGCAACCGGCGGTCCACTGCCAACCGTGAGAATTGCTGGCCGGGTCAAAGTCAGACAGATTCGCCTCGAACCAAGAGGCACCCCGCTGCCACTCCAGATGCAAGTCCTTAACCAAGAAGGATGCGACGATCATGCGCAGGCGATTGTGCATCCAGCCGGTCTCGGCAAGTTGACGCATGCCTGCGTCGACCATCGGGTATCCGGTTCGCCCGGCCTTCCAAGCGTCAAACCTTAGCTCTGCCTCGGGGCCGCTGTCGTAACGCATCCCCGCGAATCGCGGCTCGAAATAGTCATCGACCGTGTGCGGATTGTGCCAAAGCACATCGGCATAAAACTCACGCCAGGCAATCTCTTTGCGGAACACCTCGTGACATGGGGTGTCACCCAGTTCGGCAAGCAGCGTGCGCGGATGGATCTCGCCGTGCGCGAGAGCGTGCGAGAGATGACTTGTGCCAGAGACATCGGCTCGGTTTCGCAATTCGTCGTAGGAATTTAGGGCTCTACGCCTGAACCTGTCGCAGGTGCGTAAGGCAAACTGCTCGCCGGCTCGCACCACGATGGGCGAGGGCTTGCTGGCAAACGGAACGGTTCCCGATTCTTCAGTTTGAGCAAGCTCTACTTGCTCTAACAATTCATGCGCAGACGGAAATCGCTTGAGCTCAAGAAGCTGAATCCATGCTTTGTAGAACGGGGTGTAGACGCGGTAGGGAGTTCCGTCTGGTTTGGCAACTGAGCCCGGCGAGACCGCGTAGTTGCTGCCAACGAGTTTGAGATAAACCCCTTGCTCCTTGAGAGCAAGACCAACCTTGTTCTGCTCTGCCACGCCATCGGGGTCAAATGCGCGGCAGGCAAAAACTGTTTTTGCGCCTAAGAACTGCGCGATCTCACCGAGTCGCACAGCGGCCTCGTCAAGATTGGACCGCTGAATCACAGACAGAGCGGCGCCTGTGTCTGAGCTGAGCGACTTCAGCGATTCGACGAGACTGTGTTGCCGGATGCCCTCGAGCAGATCGAACTTGCTCGTATCGAGCAGGTAGCAGAGCGCCAACTTGGAACCGCGGGACTCGAGAGCTGCTTGAGTCAGGGCTTCGTTGTCACCAAGCCTAAGGTCGCGGCGAAACCAAAAAACGGCGTTCATGCAGAGCCGAAACCGTTGGAAAAGCTACTTTCTTCCGTAAGTCACGACCAGCGCCACCAGAGCGAGGAGCGAACACATTACGGCGGCGCCAAACATGTGGATGCCGACCAGCAGTGGGGGAACGCCCATCCTCGACTGAAGAATTCCGACTGCGGCCTGCAACAGGGTCGCCACGCTCAGCCAAAGCAAGCTCTTGGTGGCAAGTGCGTTGTGCCTCACGGTCGCGCCGAATTGGGCGAACAGGCTGAACAGAGCGAGCCCCAGCAGTATGTAGCCGGGGTACGAGTGCAAGTGCTGCCAAAGTTCAAGGTCCAGACCATTGCGCGGTGTGTTCGCATCACCGGCGTGCGGGCCGGCTCCGGTCACCACGATGCCAAACAAGATCGAAATCACTCCGACCACGACAATCGGCCAGCCAAGGATCCGATAGGCGCGGCCAACAACGCCGATACGTTCGAAGCTGCGCTGGTCTCGCTTCTGCAGTCGGTAGAAGTTGAAGATCATGATTGTTGCGATGGCGATGAGAATTCCGCTTACCAGGAAGTGAGCGCCAACAATCCACGAGTTCAAGCCGGTCAAAACGGTGATTCCACCGAGAATCGCCTGGAAGATAATGCCTAAACCGAGACCGAACGAGGTCCAAACGAGTCCGTCGCGCTCAACTCGAGGAAGTCGCTTGACCGTGATGAACGTAAACAAGGCAATGATGATGAGAACAAAGGTCAGCAGTCGATTGCCAAACTCGATGACTCCGTGGATGCCCATTTCGGGAACCGCATCCCACGAATCCTCGGTGCACTTCGGCCAAGTTGGGCAACCTAGTCCGCTCGCGGTCAATCGCACGGCACCGCCAGTTACTACGATCAGGATTTGCGACGCCAGCGAAAGCCAAACGTAGAGGCGGAGCCTCGATGAACCGAAAACCGTGCCGATTATGCGCGCGAACATAGCAACCTTGCTGCTTCAGGGTCTTCTGGTGAAAAACACCGTCGACTAGAATTGGGGGAGGTAAGAGGGTTTCTTAGCCCTCTAGAAACAAGTTTCGCACATCTCACGAATGCCCATTACATCGGGAATTGTGGCGGCGAGGCACCTGTTTGAACTTTCGACTTAGACCGGCCGAGAGAATACTCGCGCCCGAACCTAGAGGAGGTTGTCTTGTCAGACACCATCATGGACCGCAACCCCGAACTCGAAGGCATTGGTGTCTACGAATTCGGCTGGGCAGATCCCGATGCAGCCGGAGCCAGTGCTCGTCGCGGCATTAACGAAGAGGTCGTCTCAGACATCTCTGCTCTAAAGAGCGAGCCAGAATGGATGCTCGAACGCCGCCTCAAGGGCTATGACTTTTTTACCAAGAAGCCGATGCCGACCTGGGGAAGTGACCTCTCTGGAATCGATTTCGACAACATCAAGTACTTCGTTCGCTCAACCGAGCGCCAGGCGCAGAGCTGGGAAGACCTGCCAGACGACATCCGCAACACGTACGAAAAGCTAGGAATTCCAGAGGCCGAACGTGCCCGCCTGGTTGCCGGCGTGGCGGCTCAGTACGAGTCTGAGGTTGTCTACCACCAGATTCGCGAAGACCTCGAGCAGCAGGGCGTCATCTTCCTCGACACCGACACGGCGCTCAAAGAGCATCCAGAAATCTTCCAGGAGTACTTCGGCACTGTGATCCCTGCCGGCGACAACAAGTTTGCCGCTCTAAACACCGCTGTTTGGTCTGGTGGCTCGTTTGTATACGTGCCTAAGGGTGTGCATGTCGAGATTCCGCTTCAGGCATACTTCAGAATCAATACCGAGAACATGGGTCAGTTCGAGCGCACGCTCATCATCGCTGACGAGGGCTCGTATGTTCACTACATCGAGGGCTGCACCGCACCGATTTACCAGAGCGACTCGCTGCACTCTGCAGTAGTCGAGATCATCGTCAAGAAGAACGCGCGCGTTCGCTACACCACCATTCAGAACTGGTCGAACAACGTTTACAACCTGGTGACCAAGCGTGCCATTTGTCACGAAGGCGCGACCATGGAGTGGATTGATGGCAACATCGGCTCAAAGGTGACCATGAAGTACCCGGCGGTCATCCTTGCGGGGGAGCACGCTCGTGGCGAGACCCTATCCGTTGCGTTCGCCGGTGAAGGACAGCACCAGGATGCCGGCGCGAAGATGATCCACCTTGCCCCGTACACCTCTTCGTCCATCGTGTCGAAGTCGATCGCTCGAAACGGTGGTCGTGCGAGCTACCGCGGTGAGATTCGTGTGAATCCAGGCGCACACCACTCGGCAAACACCGTTCGCTGTGACGCGCTGCTGGTCGACACTCTGTCTCGTTCTGACACCTACCCAGCGGTTGACGTTCGCGAAGACGACGTATCCATGGGCCACGAGGCAACCGTTAGCCGAGTCAGCGAAGAGCAGCTGTTCTATCTGCAGTCGCGCGGACTCGCCGAGGATGAAGCGATGGCCATGATTGTGCGCGGCTTTATCGAGCCGATCGCTAAGGAGCTTCCAATGGAGTACGCACTCGAGCTGAACAAGCTAATCGAGCTGCAGATGGAAGGAGCGGTCGGTTAATGGCTGGAACCTTCAACGAGCACAGTCACGGTCAGGCCCCCGTCCAAACCCGCTCAGAGCGACTCAAGTCTGCAAACCCGCAAGACTTTCCTGCAGTATCGAGACTGGACGAGCAGTGGCGTTACCTTGACGCAGAGCGTCTCGGCGGTCTCGCAAGTGACGAGCTGAACGAGTTCAGCGGAGACATCGAGCTTCAGGCACCAAGCGAGGTTGTGGCCTCTTGGGTTGACGAGAGCGATGCGAGCTTCGGTGCTACTGGGCTTCCCGAAGACCGAATCGCAGCAGCGGCTTGGTCAAGTGCCAAGCAGGCCTACAAAATCGTGGTGCCAGACTCATTCGAGTCAGAGCAGCCAATTCGACTGGTTCTCACCGGACACGATCTCGAGGCCAGCGCACTCCACCTGATTCTCTCGGCTGGCAAGTTCTCTCGATTTACACTCTCGATTGAGCACGTCGGTTCGGCTCAGCTGGCCGAAAACGTTGAGTTGCTTATCGGTGACGAATCGGTCGTCAAGGTAGTTTCTGTGCAGAACTGGAGCAAGGATTCGGTTCACGTGTCGTCGCAACGAGCAAACATCGGACGCAATGCCGAGCTCGAGCACGTCGTGGTCAGCCTCGGAGGAAAAACCGTTCGAGTCACACCAACTGTTGACTACAAAGCCCCAGGCGGTTCAGTCAATCTGCTCGGCGCGTATTTTGCGACCTCGGGTCAGTACCTCGAACACCGCCCATTCATCGATCACTCGCAGCCGCAGTGCAAGTCGAATGTCACCTACAAGGGTGCACTTCAGGGCGAAAAAGCGCATACCGTTTGGGTTGGTGACGTGCTGATCCGAAAGGCAGCAGAGGGCACCGACACCTACGAACTCAACCGCAACCTGATCCTCACCGATGGCGCTCGTGCCGACTCGGTGCCAAACCTCGAGATCGAAACCGGCGAGATCGAAGGCGCGGGGCACGCAAGCGCATCCGGTCGCTTCGATGACGAACACCTGTTCTACCTGCAGGCGCGCGGAATCACCGAACTCGAAGCCAAGCGCTTGGTGGTAAAGGGATTCCTCAACGAGGTAATCCAGCAGATCAACATTGAGGATCTCGAGAACGAACTAAATGAACTTATCGAGACTGAGCTAGCAAGGAGCATCGGCTAATGACCGCAATCAACACGACTGTAAAGGCCGATGACCTAAAGCCAGGCAAAGCGTTGCGCCTTGTGATCAGCGGTCACCCAATCGCCATCGTGAAGTCCAAGGCAGGCACCATTCACGCACTTGACGACAAGTGCTCGCACGGTGAAATTTCGCTCAGCGAAGGCTTTGTCGACGCAGACACCATCGAGTGCTGGGCACACGGCGCGAAGTTCTCACTCGAAACTGGAAAGCCACTAACCCTGCCTGCTTTCGAGCCGGTATCCGTCTACGAGGTAATCATCGAAAACGGCGAAATCTACATCGAATACGACGCGGAATAAGCGCGGATCAAAAGGAAATCATGTCGACTTTAGTAATCAAGAATCTGCACGTCACAGTAGAGACCGATCAGGGCACCAAGGAAATCCTGAAGGGTGTTGACCTGACCATCAATTCGGGCGAGAGCCACGCAATCATGGGTCCAAACGGTTCTGGCAAATCCACCCTCGCTTACACGATCGCCGGACACCCAAAGTACACAGTTACCGAGGGCGAAATCCTTCTGGATGGTGAGAACGTGCTCGAAATGTCGGTTGACGAGCGAGCCCGAGCTGGCCTGTTCCTCGCAATGCAGTACCCGGTCGAGATTCCAGGTGTATCAGTGAGCAACTTCCTGCGCACCGCGAAGACCGCCATCGACGGCGAGGCACCGGCTCTGCGCCAGTGGATCAAGGACATCAAGGTGGCCATGGACAACCTCAAGATGGATCCGACCTTCACCGAGCGCAACGTCAACGAAGGCTTCTCGGGTGGCGAGAAGAAGCGTCACGAGATTCTTCAGCTCGAACTGCTGAAGCCAAGATTCGCCGTGCTAGACGAAACCGATTCGGGTCTAGACGTTGACGCCCTCAAGGTAGTCTCTGAGGGCGTGAACCGCGCTCAGGCCGACAACGGCTTTGGCTTGCTGCTGATCACCCACTACACGCGGATCCTGAACTACATCAAGCCTGACTTTGTACACGTCTTCGTCGGTGGCAAGATCGCCGAACAGGGCGGCCCAGAGCTAGCCGAGCGCCTCGAAGCTGAGGGTTACGTTCGCTACGTGAACGCCTAAGACCATGACCGAAAACTCTTTCGAACTTGACCCCAAAAAGTATGACGAGGTCATCGAGGCCCTCAAAGAGGTAATCGACCCCGAGCTAGGCGTCAACATCGTTGACCTCGGTCTAATCTACGGATTGCTGCGTTCAGAAGATGGTGCTCTGCTGATCAACATGACGCTCACCTCTGCAGGTTGCCCGCTCACCGAGGTTCTAGAAGAACAGACCGCTCAGGCCCTAGACGGCGTCGAGGATGCGTTCCGCATCAACTGGGTTTGGATGCCACCCTGGGGTCCAGAGCGAATCACCGAGGATGGCAAAGAGCAGATGCGAGCCATCGGCTTCTCGATCTAGCTTTTGCGACCAAACGAGCAAAAGAAAATGGGTGCGATTTGAATCGCACCCATTTCGCTTAAGTTCGCGATTACTTCTTCAGAGCGTCAACTAGCTTCCATGCACCAGGAAGCGCCAAGCCAGCAGCTGCGGCCTTCACGACATCCCAGATCATGAATGGAATCATCCAGCCGGTCGCGGTTAGAAGATCAACCTGCGAAACCGTTGCGAGAACTGGAATGCCGACGAGGTAGATAACTACGGATCCAACCGTTGCCGCGCTGAGGTAGCGAAGAATCTTTCCACCGAAGTTACCCTCGGCAATGCGGCCGATTACGGCAGCCGCGACGATGAATCCCATGATGAATCCGCCGGTCGCACCGAAGATTACATCGAGGCCGTGAGATGCCTCTGCGAAGACCGGAAGCCCAAGCACACCAACCATTGCATAAACGAGCATCGACAGGGCACCTCGAACCGAACCGAGGCTAGCAGCCACGACCAGAACCGCGAAGGTCTGCAGGGTAAATGGCACGCCAAGAGCCGTTGGAATGCTCACCTGAGCGGCAAGTGCAGTTAGAGCGGCACCACCGAGAATCAGTGCAATGTCGGTAGCCAGGCCTCTCGGCAGGACTCGGTCGACAATCGTTGGGCGAATAGCAATGGTCATTGACATGTCTCTACTCCAAGGGGTATCGGTTACAACGATTGTAGACTAGGCGTTTTGGTGATTGCCGCTAATCGCGCAACAGAAAACCAACTGGCTTTTTGGAGATTTCTACATGATTATCGTGCGCGACCTCGCCATTCAAATTGGCGCGCGAACCCTGATGTCAGGTGTGAATTTCCAGGTTTCCAAGGGTGACAAGATAGGCCTAGTCGGCCGGAACGGAGCCGGAAAGACGACCCTCACCAAGATCCTCGCGGGCGATGGCCAACCCTCTGAGGGAAGCGTCGAAAAATCAGGCGAGATTGGTTACCTGCCGCAGGATCCACGCAGCGGCGACCCTGAGGAGCTCGCGCGAACACGCATCCTGAATGCTCGCGGCCTTGGCGACCTGATGGCCCAGATGAAACGGGCCAGCGAAGACATGGCGAGCATCGACGAGAAGACCTACGAGAATGCAATGCGCAAGTATGCGAATGCCGAAGAGCGGTTCAACATTCTTGGCGGCTACGCGGCTGAGGCGGAAGCAGCTGCAATCGCGAGCAATCTCGGACTCAAAGAGCACATTCTCAACCAGCCACTAAAAACGCTCTCGGGCGGTCAGAGGCGACGCATCGAACTGGCGCGAATTCTCTTCAGTGACGCTGAAACCATGATTCTCGACGAGCCAACAAACCACCTGGATGCCGATTCGGTGGTGTGGCTGCGCGAGTTCCTCAAGAACTACCAGGGCGGTCTAATCGTGATCAGTCACGATGTGGATCTCATCGGCGAAACCGTGAACCGAGTCTTCTATCTCGATGCCATGCGCTGCGTTATTGACGTCTACAACATGGGCTGGAAGCAGTATTTGCGCCAGCGTGAGGCTGATGAAGAACGTCGAAAGCGCGAACGCAGCAATGCCGAAAAGAAGGCTGCGACGCTTCAACTACAGGCCGCAAAGTTTGGGGCGAAGGCCACCAAGGCGGTTGCCGCTCAGCAAATGCTGCGGCGAGCCGAACGCTTGCTCGACAATCTCGAAGAGGTACGTGAGAGCGACCGGGTAGCCAAGATCAAGTTCCCTGAGCCAGCTCCGTGCGGAAAAACCCCGCTCATGGCCTCGAATCTCAGCAAGTCTTACGGTTCACTCGAGATATTTACTGCGGTTGATCTCGCGATCGATAAGGGCAGCAAGGTGGTCGTCATCGGCCTCAACGGTGCTGGAAAAACCACTCTGCTGCGAATGCTCGCAGGTATAGACCAGCCAGACACCGGCCAAATCGAACCCGGTCACGGACTCAAGATTGGCTACTTCGCTCAAGAGCACGAAACTCTCGATGTTTCAAAAACCGTGCTCGAAAACATGCAGCGAAGCGCTCCGCAACTAGC
>CAYTNT010000024.1:10484-16819 GCA_964439235.1 uncultured Rhodoluna sp.
TTGCCTGATGGGGTAGAGGATCACTGGAACGAGAGCTACGCCGAGTTGATTTCGCTCAGCTAGAGCGTTTATCGAGCAGCTGATCTTCCTCGGCCGCATCCAGCTGCGATCGAGTCTTTTTGCGTCGACTCTTCTTGGCCGCGTATTCCTCTGGATTGGTTCGAAGGGCAATATCTTCTCGAACAAACCAAATCAGCGCCGAGATCGCCAGCAGTGCGAAGATGATCCACTGAATCGCGTAGCTAAGGTGATTCCGCTCTGACAGCTCTGGCATCGAATAAACCTTTGGAGCCGGGTTCTGCGCAGCAGATTCCGAAGCTAGGCGCAAGTAGAAACCGAGCCCGGGCTTTGCAGCGGTTGACTCATCCGAGAGCTGTGACAGGCCGTACTCGATGGCAGAGGCACTGTCGACAACAGGCAACTGTCCTGGCGGAGCGGTTTTTCCGTCGACTGGCTCGTCGGCGCGGATTCTCGCGATAACGGTTTGCTGCTCGCCGCTGGGAACCGGAATCACGTCCGGCGAATCCTGCTTAGACCCGGTTGGCAACCAGCCGCGGTTCACCACTAAGAGTTGCTTTTCGATTGTTTCGAAAAGGACGACCTGTTCGAAGCCCGGTTGTCCGTTGTAGGGCCTGTTTCTGACCAATTGCGCGGTCTCAGGCAGGTAGCGGCCAGTAACTTTGACCGGTCGCCACTCTTTTTTGGGGTCAAAACGCAACCCTGGCAGCAAATCGAGGATGCCCGCAGCGGGTTGATTGTACGAGCTAGAAACCTGCAAATTTCGTGCCACAACCTCGTTACGACGGTCGAACTGCCAGTGCGAAAGCCAAACGCAAGCAAGGGTGAACAACAACACGAAGAGAGCCCAGCGCAACCAACGCAACCAGGTGATTCGCTGGCTGGCTTGGTTGCTGATCTGACTCACACTTCAATTCTTTCAGGAAAAATCAGGTGTACCGCCCAGCGGAACCAAGTTCGGCCCTAGATCAACTCAGAACCGAGCAAGAAGCCGCGAGCCTCTAGGTAGCCGGTCAGATATTCGAGGTGCTCATCGCACGAAGTCCAAACCTTTACCCGCTCTGGCGAGTGCAGCTTAGGGTTTCGCCAGGATAGCTTGTGGGTTGCAGCCAGTGAGCAACCAGCCCGCGAGCATTTGATGCCTTGCATGGCTACTTGTCTTGAGGGTCGACGACGCGAAACTCGCTGGATTCGATAACTTTTCGTTCGGCCACAACCGGAAGTGGCGCTTGCGCATCCGACTTCACCTGTACGTCGTTCGCCAGAATCACCGCGATGTACGGCAGCAAAATAGCGCCGATAAAGCACACCCACATTAGCCAGCCCTGAACAAACATGCCGAGCACCAAGCAGACAACGCGGATCGTCATCGCTACCGTGTAGCGAATCATGCGCCGTTTGCGCTCATACTCGGGATTGATTCCCACCGAGGATACGTTGTACACCGAATCGCGCTGGGCTGATCTCGGCATCAGTTTCTCCTAATTCGAGCATCGGGGTGGCTCAGAAGGTTGCTCGTGCTAAAAGACTAAACTTCACGAGGACGATAGTGCTAATTGAAAGGCCGAGATGAGCGACGTTATTCCCCAGAACTCCCGCACAGTGCTGGTCACCGGCGGCAACCGCGGCATCGGTCGCGCGATCGCTGAAGAGTTCGTCTCACTGGGCTATCGAGTCGCCGTAACTGTGCGATCGGGTGAAGGCCCAGCTGGCACCCTCACCGTCAAGGCCGACGTCACTGATCCTGCCAGTCTTGATTCGGCTTTCGCCGAAGTTGCAGAGAAGTTGGGGCCGGTCGAGATCTTGGTCGCCAACGCAGGCATCACCAAGGACATGCTTCTGATGCGCATGACAGACGAAGACTTCGAGTCGGTAATCGACACCAATCTCAACGGCGTTTTCCGAGTTGTAAAGCGCGCGAGCGCGGGAATGATCAAGGCGCGCTTCGGTCGCGTGATCCTTATCGGCTCCGTGGTCGGCCTTCTCGGTTCTGCGGGTCAGGTCAACTACTCGGCCACAAAGTCGGCTCTGGTCGGCATGGCTCGCTCGATCACCCGAGAACTCGGCGCGCGAAACATTACCGCCAACGTGGTTGCTCCTGGATTCATCGACACCGACATGACAGCTGCGTTGCCAGAAGCGCAGCAGGATGAATACAAGAAGAAGATTCCGGCTGGCCGCTTCGCACAACCAAGCGAAGTCGCCAAGGTGGTTGCTTGGCTCGCGTCCGAAGACGCCTCATACATCTCGGGCGCCGTCATCCCGGTCGATGGTGGCCTCGGCATGGGTCACTAGCCACTTTCAACGAACGCATCAAACCGAGGTAACGAAGGAACAAAATGTCGAATCCGCTCTCAAAAGGTCAACTCGCAGGCAAAGTGGCTCTGGTTACCGGATCCTCGAGAGGCATCGGGGCGCAGACCCTCGGTTACTTTGCCGAGGCCGGTGCATCAGTGGTAGTGAACTACCGAAACAAAGAATCGCGCGCCCTGAAGATTGTCGAGGGAATCGAAGCCGACGGGGGCCGGGCAATCGCCATCGGTGCCGACTTGACCGACATTGATTCAGTTCAAGACATGTTCAAGAAGGCCGAGAACGAATTCGGCAAGCTCGACATTCTGGTTATGAACGCATCCGGCGGAATGGAAGCAGGCTTGGGCGAAGACTATGCGATGCGCCTGAACCGAGACTCGCAGGTGAATCTGCTGACCACCGCATTGCCGCACCTAAAGGACGGCGCTCGAGTTGTTTTTGTGACCAGCCACCAGGCCCACTTCATTCGCACAACCCCGACTATGCCCGAGTATCTGCCGGTAGCGCTCTCGAAGCGAGCCGGCGAGGATGCGCTTCGCGACATGATTCCGCAGCTCGCAGAGCGAGGTATCGGGTTCGTCGTCGTCTCGGGCGACATGATCGAGGGCACCATCACCGCGAGCCTGCTTGAACGCGCTAATCCGGGCGCTATCGAGGCGCGTCGCGAAGGCGCTGGAAAGCTCTACAACGTTGCGGAGTTCGCGGCCGAGGTTGCTCTTGCAGCAGTTGAGCCTGTTCCAGCCGACAATACGAAGCTCGTCGGCGACACCTCGGATTTCACGGGCTAAGAACCGCCCTTTCTGTGCGCTCTAAACAACCTAGCTCTTGAAGAAGGAGTTACTAGGAAACCTAGACGCCGAGCACCGCAGCTAGCTCTAGTAGGTCTTGTTTGGCGATGACGACATCCGCCTGATCTTTGACAATCGGTTTGGCGTTGAACGCCACCGAGAGACCGGCCCAACTCATCATTTCGAGGTCATTCGCGCCGTCACCAACCGCCACGGTCTGAGCTTGCTTGAAGCTCAACCGTTCGGCCCATTCGAGCAGGGACTGTGCCTTAGCCGACCGGTCCACAATCTGGCCGAGCACTCTTCCGGTGAGTTTTCCGTCGACGACCTCGAGGTCGTTTGCGCGAGCAAAATCGAGACCGAGTCGGTCGGCTAGAGGGTTTAGCACTTGGGTGAAACCGCCCGATACCGCACCGACTCGACCACCGGCCTCGTGGATACGGTGAATCAGCTCTTCGGCACCTGGCGTGACTCTAACCTTTGCCAAAACCTGCTCGAAAACCGAGACTGGCAGCCCCGCCAAAGTTGACACTCTGGCGACCAGACTTTCAGCGAAATCAAGTTCGCCCGCCATGGCGCGTTCGGTGATTGCTGCAACCTCTTCGCGGCGTCCAGCAACCTCAGCCAAGAGTTCGATTACCTCGTCCTCGATGAGGGTTGAATCGACATCGAAGACGACGAAAAACTTGCTCACGGTGTTACTAGTACTCCCTTGCCCACGACAGTGATGCCGGTTTCTGTGACTGTGAAACCCCTTGCGATATCGCGTTCGCGGTCAACACCGATGGATGCACCATCGGTCACCACAACGCTCTTATCGAGGATAGCTCGTCTGATCGTGCAGTCCCGACCAACCTGAACCCCGTCGAGCAGAACCGAGTCAGTAACCAGCGCACGCGAGTGAACCCGGACGTTTGGAGAGAGCACGGAACGCTCAACGATGCCGCCGGAAACAACGGTTCCGAGCGAAACAATCGAATCGCTGGTGCGACCCTGGTTGCCCTCGGCGTCGTGAATGAACTTGACAGGTGGCAAGTTGATTTGCTGGGTGAAGATTGGCCACTCGCTGTTGTAAAGGTTGAATACCGGCATGGTCGAAATCAGATCCATGTGAGCCTCGTAGTAGCTCTCGATAGTTCCCACGTCTCGCCAGTATGAGTGATCGCGTTCGGTGGAACCGGGAATTTCATTGAAGGTGAAGTCGTAGACGGATGCGTCATCGCGCGAAACCATGTACGGAACGATGTCACCACCCATGTCGTGCTTCGAATCCTCGAGTTCTCCGTCGTGCGTAATCGCGTCAATCAGAGCCTGCGCCGAGAACACGTAGTTTCCCATCGAAACCAGAGCCTCGTTAGGGGAGTCAGCCAGCGGCTTGGGGTTTTCAGGCTTTTCGCGGAACGCTGAAATCTTGGTCGAGTCATTGTCGTCGACCTCGATAACGCCAAACTGGGATGCCAGTGTCAGCGGTTGGCGAATGGCGGCCACGGTTACACCGCGCCCCGAGGCGATGTGCGCCTCGATCATCTGCTCGAAATCCATTCGATAGACGTGGTCGGCACCGACAACCACGACGTAATCGGGGCGCTCATCGCTGAGCAGGTTCATGCTTTGAAGAATCGCATCCGCCGAGCCAGAGAACCAGCGCTTACCCAAACGCTGCTGAGCCGGAACCGACGCGACGTATGCGCCTAGCAGCGGAGACATTCGCCAGGTCTGCGAAATGTGACGGTCGAGCGAGTGCGACTTGTACTGGGTTAGCACGACGATTCGACGCAGCCCAGAGTTGATTAGGTTTGACAGCGCAAAGTCGATTAGACGATAGCTGCCACCGAATGGCACCGCTGGCTTTGCCCGGTCTGCGGTGAGCGGCATAAGACGCTTTCCCTCACCACCGGCTAGCACCATTCCGAAGATTCTTTTTCCGCTCATGTTGAGAATGTTATCCCTCAGTTGTCACAACACGATTAACATGACGTCATGAGAATCGACCTGATCACCAAGGAATACCCACCGCACATCTACGGGGGAGCAGGTGTTCACGTCGCCGAACTGGTTCGCGTCTTGCGCCGCCAGATCGATGTTCAGGTTCGTTGCTTCGGCGACGCGCGTGACGAGGCCGGCACAGTTGCATACCGACACTCACCAAACTTCGACCAGGCCAACGGGGCTCTGCAGACCATGTCGGTCGACCTCAACATGGTGGCCGACATCGCGGGCGCAGACATCGTGCACAGCCACACCTGGTACGCCAATTTCGCGGGCCAGGTGGCATCCTCGCTGCACGGAATCCCGCACCTCATTACCGCGCACTCGCTCGAACCGCTCCGCCCTTGGAAAGAAGAGCAACTCGGCGGGGGATACCGACTGTCTTCGTGGATCGAGCGCACCGCATACGAAGGCGCGGCAGGCATCATCGCGGTGAGTGACGGGATGCGCCAAGACATCCTGAGGGCTTATCCGCAACTAGACCCGACCAAGGTTTCAGTTGTTCACAACGGCATCGATCTGGATGCGTTCCAGTCGGCCGATGACCCCGATTTGGTTCGAGCCAACGGCATCGACCCGGATCAGCGTTCGGTGGTCTTTGTTGGCCGCATTACGCAGCAGAAGGGTTTGCCTTACTTGCTAAAGGCGGCGCGCGAGCTACCAAACGATGTGCAACTCGTGCTCTGCGCGGGCGCACCCGACACACCCGAGATTTTGCAGACCGTTACCGATCTCGTCGAAGAGCTTCGCAAGATCCGCTCGAACGTGATCTGGGTCGAAAAGCACCTTTCGCGCCGAGAGCTAATTGCCGTGCTATCCGCCGCTACCGTGTTTGCCTGCCCGAGTATCTACGAGCCACTCGGAATCGTGAATCTCGAAGCCATGGCGTGCGGCACCCCGGTCGTAGCAACCGCTACGGGAGGCATACCCGAGGTGGTCGCGCACGGCGAAACCGGCCTACTGGTTCCGATTGAGCAGCTTCAAGATGGCTCTGGCAAACCACTAGACGAGGCCAAGTTCGTTGCCGACTTCGCAAGAGCGCTGAACGAGATGCTTGCCTCGCCGAAACTAGCCGAATTCGGAGCCGCGAGTCGACGCCGCGTCGAAAACCAGTTCAGCTGGGATTCGATCGCCGAGCAAACCATCAGCGTGTATCGCAGAGCCCTCGCGGTTATCTAATAGATTTGTCGCATGTCTCGCGTCATTGACTTCAACAACGTTTCGGTT
>CAYTNT010000025.1:0-16541 GCA_964439235.1 uncultured Rhodoluna sp.
TCTGGCTCGATGGCGGCACCCGACAGCTCGGTGATTCCCTCGGCGCGGGTTGCGGCCAGCAGCACCTGCTCGGTCGCACCGACCGAAGGGTAAGGCAGCGAAACCTTGGCGCCCTTTAGGCCGTTCGGAGCCGACATGCGAATGCCAGTCGGAAGCTTCTCTATTACGGCACCGAAGTTGCGCAGCACCTCGAGGTGGAAGTCGATTGGGCGGTCGCCGATGTGGCATCCGCCGAGGTCTGGAATAAACGCCTCGCCAAGCTGGTGCAGCAGCGGGCCGCAAAACAGAATCGGAATTCGCGATGAGCCAGCGTGAGCATCGATGTCGACCATGCGAGCCGACTTCACGTTGGTCGGGTCGAGAGTCATGACTCCGTCTTCGCGGAAGTCGATTTTGACGCCGTGCAGGGTGAGCAGGTTCTTGACGACGTCGACGTCGCTGATGTCAGGCACATCCTTCAGAACGGATGCGCTGTCGCCCAGCAGGGCAGCGACCATGGCCTTGGTTACGAGGTTCTTGGCACCCTTGAGTTCGACTCGACCCTTGAGCGGTTTTCCGCCTGTTACGGTGATCTGGCTCATGGAACTCCTTAGTGCTTTGCCGGCAGAGTTCGTGGCCGCCAGGCCTCGCGCTTTGCTTCAAAGTCGGTGATCTTCTGTTCGTCTCTGAGGGTCAGACCGATGTCGTCAAGGCCCTCCATTAGACGCCACTTAGTGTATTCGTCAATCTCGAAGTGAACTGTCAGTTCGCCAATCGTGGCGGTTTGGTTAGGCAGGTCAATGCGGCAGGATACGCCAGGATTGGCCTCGATTGCAGCCCATAGAGCCTCGGTATCGGCATCGCTGATGACTCCGGTGACCAGACCCTGCTTGCCAGAGTTGCCTCTGAAGATGTCTGCAAACTTTGAGCTGAGCACGGCCTTGAATCCGTAGTCGCGCAGAGCCCAAACCGCGTGCTCGCGGCTCGACCCGGTGCCGAAGTCTGGGCCGGCAATTAGCACCTCACCTGCTCGGTAAGGCTCCTGGTTGAGGATGAAGTCAGGCTCGTTACGCCAGGCGGCGAACAGGGCATCCTCGAAGCCGGTCTTGGTGATGCGTTTCAGATAGACCGCTGGAATGATCTGGTCGGTGTCTACATTGCTGCGGCGAAGCGGCACGGCGACGCCCTCAAAGACGGTGAACTTCTGCATTAGCGCTGCCCCGATTCCTGGCTGTCGATGAGGTCGGCTGGGCTCGACAGGGTGCCGCGAATTGCCGTCGCAGCGGCCACCAGCGGTGAGACCAAGTGGGTTCTCGAGCCCTTGCCCTGGCGACCCTCGAAGTTTCTGTTTGAGGTGGATGCTGCCCGCTCACCTGGTGCGAGTTGATCTGGGTTCATGCCCAGACACATCGAACAGCCGGCGAATCGCCACTCTGCCCCAAAGTCTTTGAAGATCTGGTCGAGTCCCTCGGCCTCGGCCTGCAGGCGAACGCGTGCCGAACCCGGCACCACCATCATGCGAAGACCTTCGGCCTTTTTCTTGCCATGGATGACGGCTGCGGCTGCGCGCAGATCTTCGATGCGGCTGTTGGTGCAAGAACCCAGAAACACGGTATCGACCTTGATGTCGCGCATCGGGGTGCCGGCCTTGAGATCCATGTACTCGAGGGCACGCTCTGCGGCGGCTCGTTCGTTCGGGTCGGCGAAGTCTTCGGGTGAAGGAACCTGGCCGAGCAGGCTCACACCCTGGCCGGGGTTTGTGCCCCAGGTCACAAACGGGTCGAGAGTGTTTGCGTCAAGGAACACCTCGGCATCGAAAGTCGCGCCCTCATCGGTGACCAAGGTCTTCCAGTATTCGACGGCCGCATCCCAGTCAGCGCCCTCTGGAGCGTGCGGGCGACCCTTGAGGTAATCGAAGGTGGTCTGGTCTGGGGCAACCATTCCAGCTCGAGCACCGGCCTCGATTGACATGTTGCAAATGGTCATGCGGGCTTCCATCGACAGCGAACGGATTGCCGAGCCACGGTATTCGAGAACGTATCCCTGGCCGCCACCGGTGCCGATTTTGGCGATGACCGCGAGGATGATGTCTTTGGCCGTCACACCTGGGCGAAGGGTACCCTCGACGTTGATTGCCATGGTCTTGAATGGCTTGAGCGGCAGGGTCTGGGTTGCCAGAACATGCTCGACCTCGCTGGTGCCGATGCCCATCGCGAGCGCACCGAATGCGCCGTGGGTTGAGGTGTGCGAGTCGCCGCAGACGACAGTGATGCCGGGCATGGTGAGGCCCAACTGCGGGCCGACCACGTGCACGATTCCCTGATCGATGTCACCCAGCGAATGGATGCGAATGCCGAATTCCTTGGCATTCTCGCGCAGCGCATTGATCTGCGTGCGACTGGTCAAGTCGGCGATTGGCTTGTCGATGTCCCAGGTCGGGGTGTTGTGGTCTTCGGTGGCGATAGTAAGGTCTGGGCGGCGAACCTGGCGACCGGCCATGCGCAGGCCGTCGAACGCCTGAGGGCTGGTCACCTCATGCACGAGGTGCAGGTCGATGTAGAGCAGATCTGGCGCACCGTTTTCGCCCTTGGCGACCAAGTGGTCATTCCAGACTTTTTCAGCCAATGTAAGTGGCTTATTGCTCATGCAGACACCTCAACTTCGCGAAACTAAAGTTTACCAACGGGGTCAAGGGCTAGGCTGGCAAAGTGAGTTCTACCAAGGTCGGCGAAGGCATCGAGTTTCTGCAGAAACGCACGATTCGCACGCTCACTGCCGGCCAGGTTTTGAGTGGTTTTTCACTTGGCAGCACACTTTCGATAGGTGCCCTGCTGGCCCAAGAACTCAGCGGAACAGCCGCGTGGAGCGGCGCAGCCGCAACTTTCAGCACGCTCGGTGCCGCAACCTGGGCAATTCCGCTGGCGAGGCTGGCTGGCGCTAAGGGTAGGCGTCGAGCTCTAGCCGCCGGTGCAGGCATCGCCATCACGGGCGCAACCCTGGTGATCACAGCAACTGCGTTGCACTTTTTTCCGCTGCTGCTTGTCGCACTGTTTCTCATGGGCGCGGGCTCGGCAACCGGACTTCAGGCTCGATTCGCCGCGGTAGACCTGCCTAGCACCAACCGACCGGGACGCGATCTGGCCCTGGTGGTCTGGGCAACCACTGTCGGAGCGGTTGTCGGACCGAACCTGTTCGGCCCGGGTGAGGCCGTAGGGCAATTCCTGGGCATGCCCGAGATGACCGGGCCTTTCCTGTTCACGATCATTGCGCAAACCTCAGCCACCGCGGTGTTCTGGTTCGGTTTGCGCCCAGACCCGCTCAAGGTCGCGATGCAGTTGCAGACTGCGAAGAACCTCGAGCGCCCAAAGGCATCCATTCGAAGCGGTTTCGAGACACTCAAGCGGTACCCGGTTGCGGCTTTCGCGGTCACCTCAATTGCGCTCAGCCACATGGTGATGGTTTCGGTCATGTCGATGACTCCGGTGCACCTCACGAATCACGGCGCGACGCTCAATATCGTTGGCTTCACCATCAGCTTGCACATCGCGGGCATGTACGCGTTCAGTCCGATTTTCGGCATGCTCGCCGACCGCCTCGGGCGCATCCAAACGGTAGTGCTTGGACAGGTCGTCTACGTTGCCGCCCTAGCTCTAGCAGGCTGGGGTTCAGAGCACTTGTGGTCGGTTCAGATTGGCTTGTTCCTGCTGGGCCTCGGTTGGTCGGCTTCGACGGTTGCCGCTTCGTCGCTGCTGGCCGTCAGCTTGCCAGCCGAAGAAAAGACCAATGTGCAGGGCCTCAGCGACTCGATGATGAACCTGTCGGGCGCATTCGGCGGTGCGATTGCCGGAACCGTGCTCAGCCTGGTGGCCTTCAGTGGCCTGAATGGAGCCGCGTTCATTCCGGTCTCGGTCACACTGATCGCCGCTGCGATGGCTCACCTTCGCGCAAAGCGGGCCGGTTAAAGCAAACTCGCCTCGAAGACTTGTCATCCGAGGCGAGATTGGTGACCCCAGCGGGATTTGAACCCGCGCTACCGCCGTGAGAGGGCGGCGTCCTAGGCCGCTAAACGATGGGGCCGTTTAGAGCAACCTGACAACCTTAACACGATTTCGCGCGCGCTCGCAACCTGCGGCGATGGCACTTGCAGCCTTGGTTCGGTGCTGGAGGGTTACGCGAGCACGGGCAAAGCGCCAGCTGCTACGCGGGCATCCAGCGACCCTTCGCCCACCGATTCGCCATCGGCAAATGCGGGTACCGTGCCAGCCTCACTGCTCGGGTGGATTCGAATGTGCTCACCTTTGAAAAACTCGACGGCGGGATGCGTCACATGCCCGCCCGTGTAAACCCTCGGAAAGATCTTGATGAGCTCGAGGCGACTGATGCTGTGCACAACAAAAAGGTCGAGCTGGCCGTCAGACATGGATGCCTCTGGCGCAATCCTCATGCCCCCGCCAAAGGCCGGGCCGTTAGCAATCGCGCACAGCATCGCCGAGAACGAGCTTTTGACTCCGTCGATCTCGACCTCGTACTTCAGCGGCTTGAACTTCGCTAGTTCGAGCAGCATCGCCACCTCGTAACGACGTTGCCCCTTGGGCCACTTGAGTCGATTCGCGCGCCGGTTTACGAGTGCGTCAAAGCCTGCCGATGCCGAGCCGATGACCCAGTGCATTCCCGTTGAGGTTTCGAGGCGAATCGCATCCACCCGACGCTTTGAATCCAGGTGGTTGACTATGAAATCGACTCCTGCTGCGGGGTCGAGAATAGGAAAACCAAGCTCGCGCGCAGAATCGTTGCCGGTGCCGACCGCGATTATGCCGAGCGGAATCTGCGCCTCAACGCACACGTTGACGCCCAGGTGAGCCATGCCGTCGCCACCGACCACCACCAGCGCCTGAATCTTTTGTTTGCTGGCGGCATCCTTCGCGTTTTTGTTAGCGGCGGATGCGCTCTCGGCCGAGCAGTCGAGAATTTTGACGCCGGCGGCAGCGAAGCGCTCAATAATCAGGTCGCGAACGGTTGCCCCGCGCCCGCGGCCGGCCGTCGGGTTGACAATGAGCCCGATGGTTCGGGTAGCGGCAGCCCTTGAGGTGGCATTGCCCCCTACAGTTGCCTTGCCGGACATGTGACTCAGCGAGCCTTCGCTGGTCGACGAAGCAACTGGGCGTTCAAGGCCACCACGATGGTCGAAAGAGACATCAGCACGGCACCCAGGGCAGGCGAGAGCACGAGCCCGAATGGCATGAACAGACCTGCAGCCAGCGGGATCGCGAGGATGTTGTAGCCAGCACCCCAGAGGAGGTTTTGCACCATCTTGGCGTAACTTCGGCGGCTGAGATCCATGGCCTGTGGAACAGCGGTCGGGTCGTTCGAAATCAGAACCAGACCGGCCGATTCGATGGCGACGTCGGTGCCGGCACCAATCGCGATGCCAACCTCGGCCTGAACCAGAGCGGGCGCATCGTTGACTCCGTCGCCGACCATCGCGACGCGAGAGCGATCCTGCTGCACCTGCTTCACGAGGTCTGCCTTCTGATGCGGCAGCACCTCGGCGTAGACCTCGCCGATGCCGAGTTTCTTCGAGACCGCCGTGGCCACTCCCTCGGCGTCACCGGTGACGATGCCAACGCGCTTGCGCATCAGTCGCAGCGCATAAACGGCCTGCTCGGAAGTCTCGCGAATCACGTCGCCCAGCTCGATGTAGCCCAAGAGTCGACCCTCGAGAACCACGTAGACGACGGTATTGCCGGCGTGGTTGGCCGCATCCGCCTTGACCAGGTCGCTTACATGGATGTCGATGTTTCGGCTGGTCAAAAGAACGGGGCCACCAACCAGGATGTTCTTGGCCTCGAGAACACCGGTGACACCCTGCCCCGGCACGGTTCTGAAGTCGGTTACGGTCGGAATTTCGAGACGGCGGCGCTGTCCCTCAGCGAAAATCGCCTGGCCAATCGAGTGCTCAGAGAACTTCTCGACGCCAGCGGCTAGCGCCACCAAATCGTCGGTGCTCTTCAGGATCGAGCCGTAGCTCAGGTGTGCGGCAACGAAACCGCGCTCTCCTGTGGTGAGGGTTCCGGTCTTGTCGAACAGCACCACATCGACGTTGCGCAGCGCCTCAAAGGCTCGACGCTCGCGAATCAGAATGCCCTGGCTGGCCGCCTTGGCCGTGGTGATCGAGTTCACCAGCGGAATCGCCAAACCTAGGGCGTGCGGGCACGCAATCACCAGAACGGTTACCACTCGCTCAAGCACGAAGTCTGGGGTCTGCGTGCCAAGCAGCATCCATACCCCGGCTGTAATCAGGGATGCGCCAAGCGCAAGATAAAACAGCCACCCCGCCGCCTTGTCGGCCAGCACCTGGGTCTTCGACTTTGACGCCTGCGCTTCGGCGACCAGACGCATGATTCCCGAAAGAACGGTTCCGTCGCCGACAGCGGTGACTCGAACCGTGAGCGCGCCCTCGCCCAACACATCGCTTGTGGCGTTGATTGTGCCGGCAATCATCTTCGAACCAGGCTCTTTGAGCACAGGTGCTGACTCGCCCGTGATCATGGCTTCGTTGACCTTGGACGAACCCTCGACCACCTCGCCGTCAGCCGGGCAGGCAGCGCCAGGTCGCACCAGCACGAGGTCGCCAACCTTGAGTCGATCGACCGAGATCTTTTCGGGCAGGCCTGAGGTGACCAACTCGGCCTCGTCAGGCAGCAACTTGGCGAGCGCGCCCAACGCATCCGATGCCCGCATGATGCTGGACATTTCAATCCAGTGACCCAGCAACATGATGGTAATCAGGGCGGCGAGCTCCCACCAGAAATCCATGCCCTGCCATGGCAGACCAACTGTGGTGACAACTGTGATGAACAGCGAATAGACGAAGGCGACAGTGATTGCGAGCGCAATCAGGGCCATCATGCCTGGTCGCTTGGACTTGATCTCGGCCCAACCGGTTGACAAGAACACGCGACCGCCGGTGAAGAACAGGATTGTTCCGAACAGAGCCGGAATGAGCTGCATGAACGGGAACGACCAGTGCAGGCCGAATAGGCCGAGCACCGTGTGGCTGAACGCCATGGTCGGAATTGTTAGCGCGAGAGCCATCCAGAACTGGCGCTTGAAGGCGTTCGGGTCGTGGTGGGAGTGGTCGTGGTGATCGTGCGCATCGTGACCGTGCGAGCTCTGAGCATGCGCGCCGTGGTCATGTGCACTGTGGTCGTGTGCGCTGTGGTCATGTGCGCTGTGATTGCTGCCCGATGCCGGTTGGTCGTGGTTGCCGTCGGTGGCGCAGCAGTTGTGTCCGTGTTGGGTTTCACCGGTCAGGTGGTGGTGTTGATCGCATTTGCACTCGTTCGGCGGGCAGTGGCATTCGCCGCCGGGGTTGTGATCGCAACTGCACATCGCGGGATTGTCGCCGTGATGGTCGCAAACATGTCCTTGGGGCTGGGGCTGGCCTTTCGAGTTATTCAATTTGTTCCTCTGTTGTTGTTCAATTCGTAAATCTTGGCAAGCTCGGTGATCGCGAGCTCGCGTTTCTCTGGGTTGCCCGAAGAAATCATGTGGCTTATGTGGGTTGAAATGTGGTTCTCAATAATCAACTTGTTCAGCGAGCCGAGAGACTTCTGAATCGCTAACGATTGAGTAATTATGTCCATGCAGTAGTCTTCGTTTTCTATCGCTGTGAGCAGACTCTTTATTTGCCCTTCGAGAATCTTGCCTCTGTGAATTGCTCTCTTTTTCAATGCCGCATCCATGCGCCTATAATACCCCCATAGGGTATCAATCGAGGAGAGGACTAATGAGGCTTAGTCGACGTGGTTTTTTGACAGGCACTATGGCAGTAGCAGCGTCTTCCGCACTTGCAGCTTGCGCACCGCAATCTCAAGCCACACCCAATGTACGCTCTCTGACTGACGCAGTTAGGCGAGTCGAAGCCGATAGATTCGCGTCGGGCAAAACAAGTAGCTTTGGTATTCGCCAATCAGTGTCACCGATTGACTTGGGTGAAAGAACGATACAGGCAATGACCTTCAATGGTTCGTTGCCCGGGCCTGAAATCCGGGTCAATGTGGGTGACCTAGTCAAGGTGAACCAGTCCAACAGTTTGCCAGCAGCAACATCAATTCATTTCCATGGATTGGCTCTGAGAAACGATGCCGACGGAGTGCCCCTGGTGACGCAGGAACCTGTAGAGGCGGGCTCGTCGTTCACCCAGAGTTTCAAGGCGCCCCACCCGGGAACCTACTGGTATCACTCTCACAGCGGTTTGCAACTTGAAAGCGGGCTTTACGGTGCTTTCATCATCGAAGACCCGAATGAAGCTGGTGCATACGACCACGAATGGGTTTTGATGCTAGACGATTGGACACTCGGAATAGGCGCCTCACCGGAACAAACCCTTGCTGAATTGACTGCGGGAGGAAGTGCGGAACACTCGATGCACGGCGGATCTTCAAGTTCAGACTCGGGCATGGGTTCGGGCATGGGTTCGGGCATGGGCATGGGTCACACCTTGTCGGATGATGTCTTGGGCCTGGGATTCGGGACTGGCGACGTGACATACCCGACTCACCTAATCAATGGCAAAGCTCCAGGCGCTCCTGAGGTCAAGACTGCACAAGCAGGTTCCAGGATTCGCTTGAGAGTAATAAACGCATCCAGCGACACCATGTTCGCATTTGGGGTCGGCGGTCACAAACTAACTGTGACTCACACTGACGGGTTCGCGGTGAGGCACGAAATCGGCGACTCTGTGATCCTGGGCATGGGCGAGAGGATCGATGCGCTCATCACGGTGAAGGACGGAGTTTGGCCGGTTTACGCTCAATCGCTTTCCAGTCGAACCGGCATGGGTTTCGCATTACTTCGTGGCGGCTCACAAGGATATTCCCCAACACGCGACGCTGCTCCCACTATTAACGAGATTTTGAATGGACGAGTGATTCAACCGAGCCAGTTGCAATGCGCTGATGGACTTGACCTCAAGTCAAATCCTTCCGCAAGGCTTGAGGCCATGCTGATGGGGCAAATGAACCCGTACTCCTGGAACATAAATGGCTTGAAAGATATGACGGGAACCCTTTTTGAACTTCGTGAGGGTGAAACGGTTGACCTAACCTTCATGAACCACTCAATGATGTCCCACCCAATGCACCTGCACGGACACACTTTCCAAGTGGTTGAGCAAAATGGGCGCACAATTTCTCAAGGCGCTCGAAAAGACACAGTCATGGTTCGCCCGATGAGTTCAACGACAGTGCGTATTCAGGCGGACAACCCAGGAGACTGGGTGGTGCACTGCCACAACAGTTACCACATGGAAACTGGCATGATGGGCGTTATTCGCTACAAGCTATAGCCTGTTTCCATGAAGATCACCAAGCACGGACACGCCTGCCTCGAATTGCTCGAGGGCGGGCAACGCATCCTTATCGACCCAGGTTTCTATACCGAGCCCATGGGTCAAATTGCCGATGTGCTCGCCGTCGTGATCACCCACAAGCATGACGACCACTGCTACGAGCAGCAGCTGCGAGAGGTTCTGGCGAAAAATCCATCCGCCCAGATTTTCGGCACGGATGAAGTCAAGGCGCGGCTGGCCGAATCGATGCCCGAGGCCGAGGTTACCGCCGTGCACCACGGCGACTTCTACCCCGTCGGTGGATTCACGCTCGAGTTCTTCGGTGACATGCACCAAGAGATTCACCGCAGCATTCCGCTGATTCAAAACTGCGGCGTGATGGTCAACGGCAAGCTCTACTACCCCGGCGACTCGTACACTCAGCCTGATAGCCCTGTCGAGGTGCTCGCCTGCCCGGCAAGCGCTCCATGGCTCAAGATCGGCGATGTCATGGACTTTGTGGATGCCGTCAAACCGGCGCACAGTTTCGCGACTCACAACGCCCTGCTCAGCGACTTAGGTCACGACCTGAATAACGGACGCATCAAGCTGGTAACCGAGCAAAACGGCGGCAGCTTCGAATACCTGAAGGTGGGCGATTCGCTCGAGGTTTAGCCGAGGGCGACAATAACCGAGGATGCGACCAGCAGCAGAGCCACCGGCACCCAAAGGTCTCGCTCTTTCTTGCTGCGCGAGATCGCGTTCATGACCAGACTCACCAGCATCAACCCCACGATTGCCCAGTTGGCCACTGCGTTCAATCCAGCCGGCAACAGCTTCTGAACCAAGCCAAGTTGTGCCGCGACGTGCCCCGCAATGCCCAGATAGACGCCGATCGAGACCAGGCTGGCGATGCGAAAACCGGTTGGCAACTTGCCCTTGTGGGTTCCGCCGAAGGCATACTCACCCATCGGAGCACCGAGCACCAGGGCTAGCTGAAACAGGGCAACCAGTGCGAGATTGCCAATTTGCACCCAACCGGCAATCACAAACAAATCCATGGCTAAATCCTAGAGAAAGCGAAAACCGCCGACTCAGAGAATCAGCGGTTTTCAAAGCTGGGATACCAGGACTCGAACCTAGAACAAAGGAACCAGAAACCTTCGTGTTGCCAATTACACCATATCCCAATTTACTTAGGCCCTTGCAGACCCGAAGGTCTATCTTAGCGGGCTTAGAAGCGCTCGGCAAACCTCTTGAGGCGCTGCAGCGACTCGTCAGCACCGAGGATTTCCATCGACTCGAACAGCGGTGGTGAGACGCGGCGACCCGAAATAGCGGTTCGGATCGGACCGAACGCGAGACGCGGCTTGAGCTGCATTGCCTCGATCAAAACGCGGTTCAACTCGGCCTGAATCTGCTCGGTCTTGAAGTTCTCGGCGCTGAGTCCGGCGAGCGCCGAGACGGCCGCTTCAACGATTTCGCGAGTGTTCTCGGGCAGGCCGGCAAGGGCATCCTCTTCGTAAACCAGGTGGTCGGATGCGGTGAACAGGAACCCGAGCATGCCGACCGCCTCGCTGAGCACGGTCATGCGCTCCTGAACGAGTGGCGCTGCGGCTGCGAGGATCGCATCCTGCTCGAGGGTTACGGTCGAACCGAGGATGCCGGCCGACTGCAGGTAAGGAATCAGGCGACCCTTGAAGTCCTCGGCTCCAAGCAAGCGGATGTGGCTTGCGTTGATGGCGTCGGCCTTCTTTTGGTCGAATCGAGCCGGGTTCGGGTTCACGTTACGAACGTCGAAGTTGGCGGCCAACTCCTGCAGCGTAAAGATGTCCTGATCGGCACTGAGTCCCCAGCCCAACAGTGCAAGGTAGTTGAGCAGACCCTCTGGAATGAATCCGCGGTCGCGGTGGTGGAACAGGTTTGATTCTGGATCACGCTTCGAGAGCTTCTTGTTGCCCTCACCCATTACGTAAGGCAGGTGGCCAAACTGCGGGATGAACTTGGTGAGCCCAGCCTCGAACATCGCGTTGTAGAGCGCGATCTGACGCGGGGTGCTCGAGAGCAGGTCTTCACCGCGAAGCACGTGGGTGACTCCCATCAGGGCGTCATCGACCGGGTTGACCAGCGTGTACAGCGGCTGACCGTTAGGTCGAACCACTACGAAGTCGGGGAACGAACCGGCAGGGAAAGTAATTTCGCCACGAACCAGGTCGGTGAAGGTGATGTCAACATCAGGAACCCTCAGGCGCAGAGCCGGCTGGCGACCCTCGGCGCGGTAGGCAGCGCGCTGCTCCTCGGTTAGCTCGCGCTCAGAGTTGTCGTAGCCGAGCTGCTTTGGGCGACCGGCGGCCTCATTGCGGGCGTCGATCTCTTCGGCGTTCAGGTAGCTCTCGTAGATGTGGCCAGAGGCCTTCAGTGCCTCGATTACCTCTTGATAGATGTGGCCGCGCTGCGACTGACGGTATGGCTCGTTCGGGCCACCAACGCCTACACCTTCGTCCCAGTTCAAGCCGAGCCAGCTCAGCGCATCCAGGATCATTTCGAATGATTCTTCGCTGTCGCGCTCTGCGTCGGTGTCTTCGATTCGGAACACGAACTTGCCGCCGGTGTGGCGAGCGTATGCCCAGTTAAACAGTGCGGTGCGCACCAGACCGACGTGCGGAGTTCCGGTCGGTGACGGGCAGAAGCGAACTACAACATCGGCGCCGGTCGCGGTCGAAAAGGGTGCGGTGATGAGGTTTGAAGTCATGATGCCCTCTAGTCTAGGCGAGCCCTCGGCCCGACTTGCGGGCAGGCTAGCGAACCGGGTTCAGCAGAGTGCCGATGCCTTCGATTTCGCACTCGACGATGTCGCCCGACGAAAGCTTCGAAATACCTGAAGGTGTGCCGGTGAGGATGATGTCGCCAGGCAGCAGGGTCATGTTTTGCGAGACGTAAGACACGATGGTGGCGATGTCGTGAGTCATGCCCGAAACGGCATCCTCTTGCACCTGTTCGCCATTGATGCGTGAGACGATCTGCTGATCATCTGGCACGAACTCGGTCTCGATCCATGGGCCGAGCGGGCAGAAAGTGTCGAACCCCTTGGAACGCGCCCACTGGTCGTCGCTGAACTGCAGATCGCGAGCGGTCACGTCGTTTGCGATGGTGTAGCCCCAAATGTGCTCTAGAGCCTGCTCTGGAGTGACATCCTTGGTAATCGAGTTGATCACCACGGTCAGCTCGACCTCGAGCTCAACCTGCTTGCTCTGACGTGGCAGAACGATTGCGTCGCCAGGGCCCACGATCGAGCTAGAAGGCTTGAAGAAGATGGTTGGTTCATCGTTTTGGGTCAGACCCAGTTCGGCAGCGTGGTCTGCATAGTTCTTACCAACGCAAACGACCTTCGACGGAATGGTTGGGGCGAGCAGCTTGACCTCTTTGATCGCGACGCGTTCACCAGTGCTGTCGTAACCCTGAACTAGAGGATGCCCCTTGAGCACAACAAGTTCGGGGCCGTCAACGATTCCGTATTTAGGCTCTCCGTTGAGACTAAACCGCGCGATGCGCATCTTTGCCGCTTTCTATTCGAAAATCATTCGCACCCGAAAGAACGAGCGCTTGATTACAGCCTAGTCGACTAGCTTGTGCATCCAGCCGTGGCGGTCTTCGACGATGCCGTACTGGATGCCGGTTAGCTCCTTGCGAATGCTGACCGTGAGTTCGCCCGGTTGGGCATCCTCGCTGCCAATGTTGCCTTCGCGGCTCTTAAGCAGACCCACCGGAGTGATAACCGCCGCGGTACCGCAGGCGAAGATCTCGGTGATCTCGCCAGATGTGACGCCCGCGCGAACTTCATCCAGTGTGATTTTGCGCTCTTGCACGTCGTGACCGCGGTCGCGAAGCAAGGTGATTACCGAATCACGGGTGATGCCGTGCAGGATCGTGCCGTCGAGCGATGGGGTCGCCACTCGGCCGTCGGCAAAGACAAAGAACAGGTTCATGCCGCCGAGCTCTTCGATGTAGGTCGCGGTCTCGGCGTCTAGGAACATGACCTGTGAGCAACCGTTCTCGTAGCCCTCGTTCTGCGCCATGAGCGAGGCGGCGTAGTTTCCGCCGGTCTTGGCCTCACCGGTTCCGTGACGGCCAGCACGAGCAGAGTCGAGAGCGATCCAGATCGAAACCGGCTTGATTCCGCCGGTGAAGTATGGGCCAACCGGGGATGCGATCACGCGATACTCGGCTCGGTGCGCGGCACGAACGCCCAGGAAGTTCTCGGCTGCGATCTCGAACGGGCGAATGTAGAGGGTCTTCTCGTTGACCGGCTGAGGAACCCAGGCGTTGTCGGCCTCGAGCAGTTTCTGCAGCGATTCGATGAAGATTTCGGTTGGCAGCTCTGGCAGGGCCATGCGGCGGGCCGAGCGCTGCAGACGCTTGGCGTTTGCCTCTGGACGGAAGGTCCAAATCGAACCGTCCGGGTGGCGGTATGCCTTTATGCCCTCGAAGATCTCTTGGCCGTAGTGCAGCACCGCAGCCGACGGGTCCATCATGATTGGGCCGTATGGCTCAACGGTTGCCGAGTGCCAACCCTTGTCTTTATCCCACACCACGGTGACCATGTGGTCGGTGAAGTTGGTGCCGAAGGTCGGGTTCTCGAGAATTGCCTCACGAGTCGCATCCGGAGTTGGGTTTAGGTTTTTGGTTACTGTCCACTGAGTCATCTGGAGTCCTTTGGTTTGCGCGTCGTTGCGAAGGAGTTGTCGGTTAGAGGCGAGACAGAATGCTTTGCGCGATTTCGGTGGTCGAGCGCTTCTGATCGCCGCGGCTGGCTAGGTCTGCTGCCACGGCGTTCTCGATTCGTGCCGCAGCTACCGGGTTCTTCAGGTGCTCAAGCAACAGAGCCGCAGAGAGGATCGCGGCGGTTGGGTCGGCAAGGTTCTTGCCTACGATGTCTGGTGCCGAACCGTGAACCGGTTCGAACATGCTCGGAAAATCGCCGTCCGGGTTGATGTTGCCGGATGCGCCGAGCCCAATACCGCCACCGATTGCGGCGGCGAGGTCGGTCAAGATGTCGCCGAACAGGTTGTCGGTGACAATCACGTCAAAACGTTCTGGGTTGGTGACCATGAAGATGGTTGCCGCATCCACGTGCAGGTATTCGGTCTTGATGGCCGGAAACTCCTTGGCAACCTCGTCAACAGTGCGCTGCCACAGCCAACCGGCGTGCACCAGAACGTTGTGCTTGTGAACCAGCGTTACCTTCTTGCGTTCGCGGTCGCTCGCGAGTTCGAATGCGTGGCGCACCAAGCGCTCGACACCGAAGCGGGTGTTGACCGAAACCTCGTTGGCAACCTCTTCAGGGGTGCCGACGCGAATCGCTCCGCCGTTGCCGACGTATGGGCCTTCGGTGCCTTCGCGAACCACAACGAAGTCAACCTTGCCCGGGTTTGCCAGCGGGCTGAGTACGCCGGGGTAGAGCTTGGTAGGGCGCAGATTCACATAGTGCGCGAACGAGAAACGAAGCTTCAGCAGCAGACCGCGCTCGAGGATGCCGCTTGGCACGCGAGGGTCTCCGATAGCACCGAGCAGGATCGCATCGTGGCGCTTGAGGTTTTCGAGGTCGGCATCCGTCAGGGTTTCGCCAGTGGCAAGGTAACGCTTTGCACCAAGGTCGTACTCGGTGACTTTGAACTCGACTCCGGAGCCGAGGGTGACGCGGTTGATTGCCTCAAGAGCAACGCTCGTGACTTCTGGGCCGATGCCGTCGCCCGGAATTACTGCCAAGTCATAAACGCGAGTCAAATCGTGCTCCCAGTTAGATAAACCCTTTGAGGCACAAGTCTACTCGCGAACAGTGCCCTTCAGAATGAGGGTTGTGCTGGGCTTTAGCCCCTGCGCAGTCTGAATTTGACCCTCGCGATTTTCGAGAATCGCGATGTCGATTGGCGCATTGGCGAGCGCTTTTTTGATGGATGCCACATTCGGCAATACGTCGGGGTTGCGCGGCCCACCAAAGCCGCCCTCGAGGTTGTCGCGCGAGTGCCATACGCCAACCAGGGTTCCGCCCGGTTTGATTGCCGAGGCCAGATCGCTGAGCGCCTTGGCCAGCTCCGCCTCGGGAATCTGCAGGTAGGCGACCACCCCGAGATCCACCGGCGCTAGCTTGCTGCGAAAACCGCGAGCGTCGGCCTTGGTGGCCAGTGCGCGGGATGCGAGCGACGCATCCGCCGCCGCCTCTTCGTCGACCCAGGCTTTGAATTTCTTCAACGCAACGACCGAGAAGTCGATGTTCTCGACAGTCCAGCCGCGCTTGGCGAGCCACATCGAATTGCGACCTTCGCCACCACCTAGATCAATCGCGGTGCCCGGCTCGAGCGGTTCACAGAGCTCGCGAACGAAGCGGTTCTCGACCTTGGTGTAAACCCATTCGTCGGTGCGGTACTTCTTGTTCCAGACCGCGGCCGGATTGAGTTTTGAGACTAGCTTCGAAAGCAGCCTAGCCATTTACGATTGGCAAACCGGTTGCCGCGGAGGCATCCTGTAGGCCGCCACCATTGATTAGCTCACCCGTGAAACCGTTCTGCTTAAGCCACTCGATTGCCTGACCGGCTCGATTGCCCGAACGGCAGTAGATGAAGTAGTTTGCTGCCGGGTCGAGAGTCGAGATCTGACTGGCGAAGTCTGGGCCTTGCCAGTCGTAAAGAAGCGCACCTTCGAGTGCACCAGACTCTGCAACCTCACCTGGAGTGCGAACATCGATTACCGCTGAATAAGTTGACATGTCTACCTTCTCGGTTGAGCAGGCACTGAGTGAACCTGCGGCGAACAACACTATGAACATAGCCGCTATCGCCTTGAAAATGCTTCGAGTCATGTAACGCATCGTAATCCTTTCGTATACCCCCTAGGGTATATGCTACAGTATAGCAAACAGGTCCTAGCGAAAGGCAAAAGATGCAAATCGATCCAGCTGAACTCAAGAGTGCACGAGACAGATTGGTCAGAGCGCAGGGTCAAATTGGCGGAATCATTCGCATGCTCGACGAGGGCCGCGACTGTACCGAACTGCTGACCCAACTCTCGGCCGCGAGCGCTGCTCTTTCTCGCGCGGGCTTCTCGATTATCTCGACGGGTATTGCTAACTGCGCTGCCCAGCCGGATTCGGAGGAACAACGCAAGGCCCTCGAGAAGGCCTTCATGTCGCTGGCCTAGAACCGGCGAACCCCTAGAAGCGACTAACAAGGAAAAG
>CAYTNT010000026.1:0-16429 GCA_964439235.1 uncultured Rhodoluna sp.
TTGTTGCGAATTTCTTCTTCGGTGGCACCCTCAGCGCCCTTCACCACTAGGCGAAGAGTTGGCGCGTGCTCCGGAAGCTCAAATGGCAGCTCGATCGGTGCCGAACTGGTGGATGCCTTTGCGAAGGCCTGCTTGACGATGCGGTCCTCAAGTGAGTGGTAAGACAGCACGACGATTCGACCGCCCACCGCAAGGGAGTTGATGGCCGCTGGAACGGTCTGCTCGAGCACGGCAAGCTCCTGGTTAACCTCGATGCGCAGCGCCTGAAACACGCGCTTGGCCGGGTGACCCGAGCTTTTGCCTGGAATGAATGGCACGATCTTGGCAATTAGCGCACTGAGCTGGGTGCTCTTATCGAACGGATGCGTCTTGCGCACCGAAACGATTTCGCGAGCGATTGGCTTGGCGTAGCGCTCCTCGCCGTATTCCTTGAAGATTCGCGCCAGTTCGACCTCTGAGTACGAGTTCACGATGTCTGCAGCTGTCGCTCCGGTGGTAGCATCCATGCGCATGTCGAGCGGAGCCTCGTACGAGTAGGCGAAGCCGCGCTCAGCCTCATCGAGCTGCATCGATGAAACACCGAGGTCGAGCAAGATGGCCTGTACAGCCGGAATCTCCAAGTCTTCGAGCACGTCCTCAATCTCGTTGTAAACAGCGTGAACCAGGTGGATGCGATCCGCGAACGGTGCTAGGCGCTCGGCTGCAAGTTTCAGAGCGTTCGGATCGCGGTCGATACCAACCAAGGTCAGTTGAGGGAATCGCTGCAGAAAGGCTTCGCTGTGACCGGCTAGACCCAGAGTGCAGTCGACCAACACGGCTGGCTTGCCTTCGATTGCGGGAGCCAGTAGTTCGATACAGCGCTCGAGGGTTACCGGAGCGTGAAGTTCGTTGATTGCCTTTTCGGTTGCCATAGGTTTTCGAGGAAACCTGCCGCTAGACCCCCACTCATTCTTGCCAAGAGCTTGGTTTTCGAGGCCGGATCTGACATCGGGGAAGAGTGTCAGAGCCAAATGAATGGGTGGAGATCTAACCGCAGGTTAGAAGAGCCCCGGAATCACCTCCTCCTGAATGTTGGAGAAGTTCTCTGCAGCCTTGCGCTCGTATTCGAGCCAGGCCTGCTGGTTCCAGATTTCTGCATGATTGCCAGCGCCGTTGATGACGAGATCCTTGCCGAGATTTGCCCATTCGCGAAGAGCGGTGGGGATGCTGACACGGCCCTGCTTGTCTGCGGTGTCTTCAGCTGCTCCGGCTAGAAAGACGCGAATGTACTCGCGCGAGTTGGCGTTGCTCAACGGTGCTTGACGCAGCTTCTCGTAGACGGCCGCAAACTCATCCCGACTGAAAACGTAGAGGCAGTTCTCTTGACCCTTAGTGATCACGAGGCCACCCGAGAACTGCTCGCGAAGCTTGGCAGGGATTATGAATCGACCCTTTTCGTCGAGCTTGAGGGTGTGTGTGCCGAGTAGCGCCAACATGTGCATCCCTCCCCTTTCTCGACGTCGAATCCCAATAACTCCACTTTACTCCACTTCGCTCCACTTTGGTACTTTTTTTCAACATTTTTCGGGCTGGGCGTGTCGAAAACTCCACCAAACAAAAGGGGTTCGGCGGGTGGAGCGAAATCATCGCTTTTGAATGAGTTTGGGCAGGAGCGCCAAAAGAAAAACCCACTCCGAAGAGTGGGTTTGGGGTTACTGCGAGATCCGGTTAGCGCCCATCGCCAGAATTGCGCTCGTCCCAGCGCTGCTCGAACAGCTCGGTCAGCGTCGGGCGCGGTGGCTTGGGCTTCGAGTCCGAAACTTTGGCGGCCAGGTTCAAACGACCAAACTGGGCGGTTGCCAGCGAAAAACCGAAAACCATAACCAGGAAGCCAACAACGCCGAACCAGACGTACTGGGTCAACAGTGCGGTGAGAATCAGGCCAAGACCAGATACCGCAAGAAGCCCGCCGGCAACGATTCGCTTTGGCGAACTTGCCTTGGCGGATGCGATTTTCGCTGGATCTGCGCCCAGCTTCTCGGCGAGCTTCGCATCGCTTTCGTAGAGGCCACGCTCGAGCTCCTCGAGCACTTTTCTTTCGCGGTCTGAAAGACTCATAAGCACCTCCAAGTTGTTGTATTCACAATGGTAAACCGCATTGCCCCATTAGGCTATTCCCGTGACTGAAACCAGCACCCTGCTCGAGCTGATCCAGCGTCAACTCGACGAATTCTGCGAGCAGCAGCGGGCATCCTTTGCTGGGATTTCAGACGATCTCTCACCAATCCTCGACTACACGCAATCCCTGCTCTCAGGCGGAAAGCGGTTTCGCGCCCAATTCGCATACTGGGCGTGGAGCGGCTGCCTTCCAGCCTCGGGTCAGACTCCCGAACAGCAGCGTTCGAGCGCTGAGGCCATAGTCGGAATCACCGCGGCGCTCGAGATGTTCCACGCTGCGGCGCTGGTGCACGACGACCTCATGGATCAGTCGGATACCAGGCGCGGACAAATGGCGGTGCACCGCAAGTTCGAACAACTGCACACCGGTTCCAACTGGGCCGGAAACCCCGAGCGTTTCGGCCAATCGAGCGCAATTCTGGTAGGCGACCTGATGCTTGGTTGGGCAAGCGAGCTCTTCGGGCACGCAATCATGGGAGCACCCAATCGCGAAGTCGAACTCGCTTGTCGCGACGAGTTCAACAAGATGCGCATCGAGGTCATGGCGGGTCAGTACCTTGACGTGGTCGAAGAAAACGCTGGCCCTACTCGACCCAGCTCAGAGGCAGTCGGTCGGGCCAACCGCGTGATGCTCTACAAGACGGCAAAGTACTCAATTGAAGCGCCGCTGCTGATTGGCGCATCCTTCGGTGGCGCTTCGGAATCAACCCTGCACGGGCTCAGCAATTTCGCGATTCCGCTCGGTCTCGCATTCCAGCTGAAGGATGACATTCTCGGAGTCTTCGGCGACTCGATCAAGACGGGCAAGCCAGTCGGAGACGACCTGCGCGAAGGAAAGCGCACGGTCTTGATTGGCCTAACTCGAGAGTCACTCAGCCCAAGCGTGGCTCGCATTTTCGACGAACTGCTTAGCGCACGCGACCTGACCGGTGAGCAGATTAACTTCTTGCAGCAAACCATCAGAGGCTCGGGTGCCCTGGCGAAGACCGAGCGCATGCTCGAAGAGTTGGCCGAAGAGAGCCTGACCGCACTCTCGGCCCTCGATCTAGCCGAGCCGGCTAAGTCTGCTCTTGGCGCGCTGGCCAGAAAAGTGATCGAGCGCGAAAGCTAAGCAGCTCAAGCTAAGCCGCTAACTCTAGATCGCTAGCGCTTGCGCTCTGCGGCGAATTTCGGTTTTTCTGCCCGCGATTAGTGCGGCCATCGGTGTACCCGGCAAGGTTTCGTCTGGAGTGTAGAGCCACTCCACAGCGCCTTCGAGGCTGAAGCCAGAATCCAGCAACACCGAAACCGTGCCTTTCAGGCTGTGCAGCGGCTCGCCATCCACGATGATTTCGGCTGGAATCTTCTTCACGCCGTCGATCTTGACGGCTACTAGCTCATGCTCTTCAAGCATTCGGTGAACACGCCCCAGGGGAACCCCGAGAAGTTCGGCGGCGTCAGGAACAGTGATCCAATCGGAGACATTCTGCAAAACGTTAGACACAAAACAAGATTGCCACATGAGAGTGGCAAAACAGCAGTCTTGTTTTGGCATGGCACGATATTGCTCAGATGAGCAACTTGACTGGCCGCACCCTCGGTGGGCGTTACGAGATCCGCCGGCTACTGGCTTCTGGCGGAATGGCTAGTGTCTACCTTGCTCAAGACAATCGCTTGGATCGAACCGTTGCCGTCAAGGTGGTGCACCCGCACCTCGGTGAGGATTACCGCGAGCGATTCGTTGCCGAGGCCAAGATTGCCGCGCGTTTGGCGCATCCCAACCTGGTTAATGTCTTTGACCAAGGTCGTGATGACGATCTGGCCTGGCTCGCCATGGAGTACGTGCCGGGCCTGACCCTTCGAGAGGTCATGGACAAGTTCGGTGCACTGAGCGCGGATCGGGCCCTCGAACTTTTCGAACCGCTGCTGGCCGGTCTAGCTGTGGCACATCGCTCGGGCATTCTGCACCGAGACCTCAAGCCAGAGAATGTGCTGCTCAGCGACGACGGGCAGATCAAGCTCTCGGATTGGGGTTTGGCTCGCGAGGTTGACCAACGCACTCAAACCGCATCCCTAGTTGGTACGGTCGCCTACGTTTCACCCGAACTGGTGCTGCGCGGTGCGGCGGATGCGCGAAGCGACGTGTATGCCGCTGGCATCATCCTGTTTGAGATGCTGACTGGCAGGCAACCATTCACGGGCGAGCAGGCGGTCAACATCGCGTTCCAGCACGCAAACGAGCAGGTGCCCGCACCTTCGAGTATCCAAGCGGATGTGCCCGAGCTGATGGATGAAATTGTGCTTTGGTCGACCGCAAAAGAACCCGCGCAGCGACCGAGGGATGCCGGCGAGCTGCTCAACATCGTCGGACGCGCTCGCGCCGAACTCCGCAGCACCGGTGGTTTCGCTAGAACCACCGAGCTAGCCCACACTCAGCGACTGGCCGCGACAACCGTGATTGACCAGCGAATGCCGGAGGAGCCTGAGGCGCTAGGTTCTGACGCAACTCAGGTAATCGCCCAGCCACTCGGCGGTAACCAGACCGAGGTGATTTCGAGCATCGGTTCTCAAAACCAAGGCCGAACCGAGGTTATCGAACGGCCGATTGACGAACTTCCAGAAGAGCATCCGCTCGAGAGGCTCGAGAAGCGCGGTGCCGCGGTCAAGGTGCTCGTGATTTCAGCGCTGATGGTGCTGCTTGGTGGAGCAATCGGATGGTTCTTCTCGGCAGGCCCCGGCGGCTTCAAGGTTGTTCCTGAATTGGCTGGCATGAGTCAGTCGATAGCCCAAGAGACTTTGGATGCCCAAGGCATTCAGCACACGCTGGCAACCGAGAACAGTGTCGAGGTGACTGCCGGAAACGTGATTCGCACAGAGCCGGCAGGCGGGGCGCCGCTGTTCGGTTCGGTGAAGATCGTCGTGTCGATTGGCCCTAAGGCGATTGCTGTGCCCGACATCAAGGGCAAGGATCCGGTCAGCGCCACGGCCGCGCTGGTGGCGGCGGGTTTGCAGCCTGGCAAGGTTGAGTCCTGGTTCAATTCGGCCGCCATCGGCACTGTGTTTGGCTACACCGGAGACGACGGTCAACCGGTGCTGGACGGAACCAAAGTTGACCTAAAGGTCTCGCTCGGTCCGTTGCCTTTGGTTAGCGGACTCGATCGCGCGGCGGCCGAAGGTGCTCTGGCGATTGCTGGCTTGAAGATCGATTCAGTGCGCGAAGAATACAGCGATGATGTTGCTGCCGGCAAAGTAATCTCTCTCGAATACCCGGTTGGGGTTCAGCTCGGTAAAGACTCTTCGGTGACCCTGGTGGTTTCAAAGGGGTCGAGCCTGGTTACCGTTCCCCGAGTGGTTGGCGAAACGCTTTTGGCAGCCAAGAGCGCACTTGAGGCCCTTGGGCTCGTGGTCTCGGTTAACACTGATCAACTGCAATCAAACTGGGGCGTTGCCAAGGTAAAGCGCGTCAGCGCGGCTGCCGGCACCCAACTTCGAGTCGGCGACAGCATCACGATTTTCAGCAAGTAACCCAGCGGGTCGAACCGCGACAAGCGGTTTGCCGCAAAGCGTTCGCTAGTTCCTAGCTGCGAGCGACTCGGCAACCAGAAATGCCAGTTCGAGCGATTGCATGTGGTTGAGGCGCGGGTCGCACAGGGTCTCGTAGCGCTCTTCGAGCGAGGCCTCGTCGATGTTCTCTGAACCGCCAAGGCACTCGGCTACATCGTCGCCGGTGAGCTCAACGTGCACGCCACCAGGAAAAGTGCCTGCAGCCTTGTGCACCTCAAAGAAGCCACGAACCTCATCCATGACGTCATCGAATCGACGCGACTTGTAGCCGTTCTTGGTGGTGATGCCGTTTCCGTGCATCGGGTCGGTGATCCACAGCGGTTGCGCCTCTGAGTCGCGAACGGCCTCGACCAGCTTCGGCAGCTCGTCGCGAATCTTGCCGGCACCCATTCGAGTGATAAACGTGAGTCGACCGGGCTCGCGGTTCGGGTCGAGCTTCTCGATGAGCTCGAGGGCATCCTCGACCGAAGTGGTCGGACCCAGCTTGACACCGATCGGGTTTCGAACGCGCGACAGGTAATCGACGTGGGCGTGATCCAGCTGACGAGTGCGCTCACCGATCCAGATGAAGTGCCCCGAGGTGATGTAAGGGGTGCCGGTGCGCGAGTCGATGCGAGTCAGCGGGCGCTCGTAGTCGAGCAGCAGACCCTCGTGGCTCACGTAGAACTCGGTCGTGCGCAGTTCGTTGAAGTCGGCGCCGCACGCATCCATGAATTTCACTGCGCGGTCGATCTCGTCGGCGAGCGCTTTGTAACGGTTGTTCGCTGGGTTGTCGGCGAAGCCGCGGTTCCACTCGTGCACAGAGCGCAGGTCAGCGAAACCACCCTGGGTGAATGCGCGAATCAGGTTCAGCGTCGAGGCAGAGGTGTGGTAGGCCTGAAGCATGCGCTTCGGATCGTTGGTTCTGGCCTCGGGCGTAAAGTCGTAGCCGTTGACGATGTCGCCGCGGTAGGCCGGCAGAGTGATGTCGCCGCGGGTCTCGGTGTCGCTCGAGCGCGGCTTGGCGAACTGCCCAGCCATGCGACCCATCTTGATTACCGGCAGGGATGCGCCGTAAGTAAGCACCACGGCCATCTGAAGCAACGTCTTAACGCGGTTGCGGATGCGGTCTGCGGTGGCATCGGCGAAGGTTTCGGCGCAGTCACCACCCTGCAGCAAAAACGCCTTGCCAGCCGCGGCCTGCGCCAGTCGGCTGCGCAGAATGTCAACCTCACCGGCGAACACCAGCGGCGGCAGAGTCGCTAGCTGCGACTTGACCTGGGCAACTTCGTTCTGATTCGGCCAGGTCGGCTGCTGCTTGATGGGCAGCTTCAGGTAGTTGTCGAGACCTGCGAGTACTGCTGGATCCGGAGCTACTACCGGTTCATTTCTTACGACCATGGTTTCCTACCTTGCGAGCTTGGCGCGCTTTTCTTTGACTGAAGATGCATAGAGATCGACGTACTCTTGGCCGCTCAGGCGCTTGAGTTCATACATGATCTCGTCGGTGACCGCGCGAAGCACGATGCGATCACCTTCCATGCCATCGAACCTTGAAAATTCGAGTGGTTCTCCAATCACAATGCCAACCCGGCGAATGCGAGGCAGTCGCTTTCCGATTGGCTGCACCTTTTCGGTGTCAATCATCGCCACCGGAATCACAGGCACCTTTGCCTCTAAAACCATGCGGGCGATGCCCGTGCGACCGCGGTAGAGACGGCCGTCGGGGCTGCGTGTTCCTTCTGGGTAGATGCCCAGCAGTAATCCTTGAGCCAAGACCCCTAAACCAGTGTTGAGGGATGCCTCAGAGGCCTTACCGCCCGAGCGATCGATGGGCAATTGCCCCGTCGACTTGAAAAACCAGCGCACGAGAGCACCCTTGATTCCTTTGCCGGTGAAGTACTCGCTCTTTGCGAGAAACACGACCGGACGCCTCACCTGCAGTGGCAAGAAAATCGAATCAGAGAATGACAGGTGGTTGGATGCCAAAATGGCAGCTCCGGTTGCCGGAATGTTCTCGGCGCCGCGAATCCACGGGCGAAACAGCAGCTTCAGGAACGGGCCCAGCACGAAGGTCTTCAAAATGAAATATGCCATTTCGATACCTTTCGAACCGTGGATGCCAATTAGAAAATCAAGTTTAGCGGTTGAGCGAGTAGCCCCGCCGTCTCAGAACTGGCGCGAAGCTGGGTGAGCTCAGTGTATTGACGCGGTGCCCTAGCGCCCGTAAGCCTGACGAACCAGATCGGCCGCGCCGACCACGCCAGCGTCGTTCACGAACTCAGCGGCGACAATCTTGAGCTCTGGACGGAATCCCCTAGCCGGCAGGTGCTCGAGATAAGCCTCGCGAATCGGCTCGAGCAGCAGGTCGCCTGCCGCGCTGACTCCGCCACCGATCACGACAATCTCCGGGTCAAGCACGGCAACCAGGCTGCCGATTGCTTGGCCAATCCAAGAACCTAGGTCAGACAGCAGCTCTAACGCGCCCGGGTCTTGCTCCTGAATTGCCTGGTAAACCTCGGTTCCGGTCAGTTGGCCTGCACTTCGTTCGAGTTGCGCTAGCCGCGCACCCTTTGGGTTACCAGAGGCAACGAGTTCGCGAGCCGACTTGAGCAGTGCGCTGCCCGATCCATAGGATTCAAGGCATCCGTGCTGACCGCAGCCGCAAAGCTTGCCGTTTGGCACCAATCTGATGTGGCCGAGCTCGCCCGCGATTCCAAATCCGCCACGAAGCATACGTGAATCGGCAATTACAGCTCCACCGACTCCAGTGCCGATGGTGAGCATGACCATGTGCTTGGTGCCCTCGCCGGCGCCATAGCGGTACTCGGCCCAGCCGGCAGCGTTTGCATCGTTTTCTAGAAGAACAGGTACCGAAACCAGTTTCTCGAGATTGGCCTTGAACGGCTCATTGCGCCAGCTCAGATTCGGCGCGTAGACGATGTGCGACTGGTCAGCGTCGATGAATCCGGCGGCAGCAATTCCTGCGCCAACGACCTCTTGGCCGGCCGCCAGATCGTTGATGATCTTGGCTACCGCTTGGGTGAGAGCGAGGGTGTCGTTCGCTGGGGTTGGCACACGCAATTCGCGCACAATCGAGCCATGTTCATCGACCAGGGCACCCGCGATTTTTGTGCCCCCGATGTCGATTCCAATGGCGTGCATTCAGTGTGGTCCTGTTCTCAGATTCTTCCGTAATTAAGAAGGTTTTCGGTATCGCAGAAAGTTTACCTTTTAATGCAAATCGCTCGGTAAAGTAATCCCAACCGAACTCCCCCGAACGGCCTCAACAGCACGAAGGAACGCGACAATGAAGTCATACGACGTTGCACCACTCACGCTCTCCCCTGAAACCGACAACATCACCGATCTACTCGAAACCCGATACAAAAATACCCCAGACCTCAACCTGTTTTCGATTGACCAGGGTGACGGTCAGTGGAGCCAGGTGACCACCAAAGAGTTCCGTGACCAGGTGGTCGCTCTCGCCAAGGGAATGATTGCGGCTGGCATCCAGCCTGGTCAGGCCGTTGCAATCATGAGCCGCACCCGCTACGAGTGGGCTCTCATCGACTTCGCTATCTGGTACGCAGGTGCGGTCAGCGTGCCAATCTACGAAACCAGCGCACCGAGCCAGATCGAGTGGATCCTGAGCGACAGCGACGCCGTTGCGCTCTGGGTCGAGAATGACGAGCACGTGGCCCGCTTCAACGAGATCAAGGCATCAGCTCCTATGGTTCGCCAGGTTTGGACCATCGGGTCGGGCGCGATTGCCGAGTTGAGCGCAAGCGGAGCGGAGGTCACCGACGAGGTGCTTCAACAGCGTCGTACTTCATCCAAGCTCGGCGACCTCGCGACCATCATCTACACCTCGGGCACCACCGGCCGACCAAAGGGATGCGAACTGCTGCACCGCGGCTTCGTCGAACTCAGCCGCAATGCCGTGCTGGAACTGCCAGAGGTCGTCAAGCAGGGTTCAGCTACCCTGCTGTTCTTGCCGATGGCCCACGTCTTCGCACGCTTCATCTCGGTGCTCGCCGTTCACGGAGGTGTTCGAGTTGGTCACCAGCCAGACTCGAAGAACGTAGCCCCAGCCATGCAGAGCTTCAAACCAACCTTCCTCTTGGCTGTGCCTCGCGTGTTCGAAAAGGTCTACAACTCGGCCGAGCAAAAGGCTGAGGCAGCGGGCAAGGGCAAGATCTTCCGCAAGGCCGCGTACACCGCAATCGCGTACTCGAAGGCCCTCGACACCGGCAAGGTTCCACTGGGCCTAAAGCTGCAGCACAAGGTGTTTGACGCGCTGGTTTACAAGAAGCTTCGCGCCGCCATGGGTGGCAACGTTGAGTACGCAATCTCGGGTGGCGGCCCACTCGGTGCCCGCTTGGGTCACTTCTACCGCGCTATCGGCCTGATTGTGCTTGAGGGATACGGCCTGACCGAAACCACCGCACCAGCGATGATTGGTCGACCAGACTTCCACAAGATTGGCAAGGTCGGTCGACTGCTACCTGGCTGCGGAGTCAAGATTGCCGACGATGGCGAGATCTGGCTGCGCGGCTTCAACCTGATGCGCGGCTACTGGCGCAATGCCACCGCAACCGCCGACGCGATCCAAGACGGCTGGTTCCGCACCGGCGACATCGGCGAGCTTGACGAAGACGGCTTCCTAAGCATCACCGGTCGCAAGAAGGAGCTTCTGGTTACTGCGGGCGGCAAGAACGTCGCACCCGCTCCGCTCGAGGACCCACTGCGCGCCAACCCGCTGATTGGCCAGGCAGTCGTCGTTGGCGACAACCGTCCGTTCGTTGCAGCCCTGATCAGCTTGGATGGCGAGATGCTGCCACTCTGGCTCGCGAACAAGGGTCTCGACAAGACGATGTCGCTCGCCGAGGCGGCGAAGCGACCAGAGGTTCTTGCCGAGATTCAGTTGGCCGTCGACCGCGTGAACAAGAACTTCTCGCGCGCCGAGTCGATTCGCAAGTTTGTCATCATCCCATCTGAGCTATCAGAGGACAGCGGTCACCTGACTCCATCGCTGAAGATCAAGCGCGAGGTGGTCATGCGTGACTTTGCCCCGCAAATCGATGGAATCTACGATTCTGCACCGATGACGGGCGAAGACAACTAGTTATCGCATAAACCAGTCTTGAGCCCGAAGGTTACGCAGCGCCTGCTTGCGTTCTTCGGGCTCAAGTCTGTCTAGATAGACCAAGCCGTCGAGGTGGTCGCACTCGTGCTGAAGCATCTGCGCCATTAGGCCATCCCCCGACAGTTCAATTTCGTTGCCGGCCGCATCCTGACCGGCGACTCGGGCGAACTCCCAGCGCGGGGTCTTGTGCCAGAGGCCAGGCACCGACAGGCAGCCCTCGTCCAGCAAAACCTGCTGACCCGAGGTCTCGACGAGCTTCGGGTTCACTATGTAGCCGGTCTGGCCGTTGACGTTGTATGAAAACACCCGCAGATTTACGCCAATCTGAGGCGCTGCAACGCCAGCGCGGCCCGGCAGCTTGGTCGTCTCGACCAGGTCGTCAACCAAGGCTTGCAGGCGCGAATCAAAGACACGAACCTCGTCGCTTATCGTCTTGAGACAAGGATCGCCGAAGAGGCGAATTTCACGAACCGCCATGAAGCGACTAAATCGGGTTGTTTAGACCGTCGACCACCAGGGCAGCCAGCTCGCGGGCGGCGTTCTGAGTGTCTTCCTTGAGTTCCTTGAACTTGATCACGGAACCGGCCGAAAGCGACGGGTCATAAGGGATGCGCACCACGTGACGAACACGGGTCTTGAAGTGCTGTTCGATCTCGTCGAGCTTGACGATGTTGGTTCCCTGAGTTGCGGTGTTCAACGCAACGATCGCGTTTCGCACTAGGTCGCCGTAACCGTTGGCCTCGAGCCAGGTCAGAGTCTCTGACGCCAGACGCGCCTCGTCAACCGAACCGCCCGAAACAATTACAAGGCCGTTTGCGCGCTGCAGAGTTGGGCGCATAACCGAGTGCACGATGCCGGTACCGCAGTCGGTCAGCACGATCGAGTAGTAGCGCGCGGCCATGTCGGCGACCACGTTGTAGTCGCCCTCGTCGAATGCCTCAGAGAGCATTGGGTCTGAGTCTGAAGCCAGAACGTCAAGGCGGGTCACATCGCGCGAGACCATGGTCGAGAAGTCGGTGAAGCCGTCGATTGCGGCTGCTCTGTTTACTACGTCACGAACGGTGAACCGGGTCGACTTGCTAACGCGTTCGGCCAGGGTTCCGCGGTCTGGGTTGGCGTCGATAGCGATGACGCGGTCTTCGCGGGAAAGCGCGAGCGCCATGCCGAGCAGGGTGCTCACCGTGGTCTTGCCAACACCACCCTTGCGGGTCAACACCGGAACAAACTTCGCGCCACCTTCGAGAGAGGCGCCGATTCGGGCATCGATTGCCTTGCGCTCACGAACCTTCAGCGGGTCGCCCAGGTTGATGGTCTTGAGGCTCAAGAAGTACAGGAAACGACGGAAGCCCGATTCCGGAGCTGGTCGGTTCTTTGCCGAAGAGTCGAGCAGTCGGTCGGCGGTCAGCATGGCTGCTGGCTCTGGCTGGTCAAAGGTTTCACCGCGCAGGCTATCGCGGCGCGAGTAGTTGCTTCTGCGAGTGGTCGCAATCATGCCGGTGTCGGTGGACTGCAGGTCTTGGTTGAGCACCTGCTGCTCGGTAACGATCTGAATGGATGACGTCGAAGGGGTGATGTCTACGATGCCGGCGTCGACCGCTACCTCAGCAAGCGAGTAGTCCTTCTTTGGCTCTGCGGCGGCGTTTTCGTTGTTGCCGTCCTGCGGCTGTGCTGCCGGGCGCGGTGCCAGGAAATCGTTGTTGTTGTCGTCTTGGTTGTCCCAGATGCCCAACTCGTACTCCTTTGATTGACGTCGCCAGGCGACAAGTAACCAGTTTACCTGTTCGAGCGCAATCGGTCTCGGGCGGATTGCAAACGCTTTCCGCAGGCGAGTACCCGCGACCAATCAGTGCTTGCTAAGCGGGTTCGACCACCAGAAGCAGGTCACCCGCGTCCACCGGTGAGGTCTTGTTGATGGCCAGTCGACGCACGACTCCAGTCACGTTAGCCGTGATTGTGGCTTCCATCTTCATGGCCTCAATGGTGGCGACCGCCTGACCGACCTCCACGTGCGCACCCTCAACGGTCTGCAGTGTGACCACACCCGAGAACGGAGCGGCTACATGACCGAGGTTTGAGGCATCCGCCTTCTCTGCTTGGGGAATGTCGGATGCGATTTTGCGATCGCGGATGTTAATCGGGCGAAGCTGGCCGTTCAGGGTAGCCATCACGGTGCGGTACCCCTTGGCGTCAGGCGAGCCGATGGCCTCAAGGCCCACAAAGATCTGCACGCCCTTGGCGATCTCGACCACGTGCTCTGCACCTGGCTCGAGCCCGTACAGGTAGTCGATGGTTTCGACCGCATCCAAGTTGCCGTATGTTTCGCGGGCCTTGATGAAGTCGTTGGTTGGGCCAGGGAACAGCAGTCGGTTTAGCAGCATCCTGCGACGGTCTTTGTCGTCACCAGAAAGCACGGCCTGATCTTCGGCTGAAATCGGGGTTATGCCAAACTTGGGCGACTTGCCCTGAAGGACCTTAGTGCGGAATGGCTCGGGCCAGCCACCTGGCAAATCGCCTAGCTCGCCGGCCATGAAGCCGACGACCGAATCTGGAATGTCGTAATTCTGCGGGTTTTCGGCAAAGTCGGCAGGATCAGCGTTGACCGCAACGAGGTGCAGCGCCAAATCACCAACCACCTTCGATGACGGGGTGACCTTGGTTGGGCGCCCAAGAATCTGGCTGGCTGCAGCGTACATGTCCTCGACTCGCTCGAACTGGTCGCCTAGGCCGAGAGCAATCGCCTGCTGGCGCAGGTTCGAAAGCTGACCGCCCGGAATCTCGTGGCGGTAGACACGACCGGTTGGGCCGGGCAGGCCCGATTCGAACGGTGCGTAAACGTTGCGAACGGCCTCCCAATAAGGTTCCAGGGCGCAAACCGCATCAAGGTTCATGCCGGTGTCGCGTTCGGTGTGGGCAAGAGCCGCAACCAAAGCCGAGGCCGATGGCTGGCTGGTGGTACCCGCCATCGGAGCGCTGGCGACGTCAACGGCATCCACACCAGCGTCAATTGCAGCCATGAGGGTAGCCAGCTGACCACCCGCGGTGTCATGGGTGTGCAGATGCACCGGAAGATCGAATCGCTCGCGCAGGGCACGAACCAGCTTGGCGGCCGCGGCGGGGCGAAGCAGGCCGGCCATGTCCTTGAGCGCGATGATGTGAGCTCCGGCGTCGACAATCTGCTCGGCCAAGTTCAGGTAGTAATCGAGGGTGTAGAGCTTCTCGTTCGGGTCGAGCAGGTCGGCTGTGTAGCAGAGTCCAACCTCAGCGATCGCGGTCTTGGTTTCGAGCACGGCTTCGATTGCAGGGCGCATCTGCTCGACATCGTTCAGTGCGTCGAAGATTCTGAAAATGTCGATACCGGCGGATGCGGCCTCGGCCACGAAAGCTTTGGTCACCTCGGTCGGGTAAGGCGTGTAGCCGACGGTGTTGCGGCCACGAAGCAGCATCTGGATGCAGACGTTTGGCAGAGCGGCACGCATCGCCTCGAGGCGCTGCCACGGGTCTTCACCCAAGAAGCGCAGTGCAACGTCGTAGGTTGCGCCGCCCCAGGCTTCGACCGAGAACAGCTCTGGAGTCAAACGAGCCACGTAAGGTGCAATTTTGACCAGATCGCGACCACGAACGCGAGTCGCCAGCAGCGACTGGTGGGCGTCACGGAAGGTCGTGTCGGTAACCGCCACCGGCACCTGAGCGCGCAGCTGACGGGCAAACTCGGCGGGGCCAAGCTCGAGCAGGCGCTGGCGTGATCCGGCAGGCGCGGGCGTGTTCAGGTCGACCTTAGGCAGTTTGGTCGAAGGGCTTACGTGGCCGGCGCGCGAGCCATTCGGCTGGTTTACGGTGACATCAGCAAGCCAAGTCAGAATCTTGGTTCCGCGGTCGGCAGATGGCTTGTTCTGGAACAGGTATGGACGCTCATCGATGAACGAGGTGCTCAAATCGCCGCTGGCGAAGGTTTCGTCGGCAACAACAGCTTGCAGGAAACCGATGTTCGTAGACACACCGCGGATGCGGAACTCGGCGAGCGCACGCTTCGTGCGGGTTACCGCAGACTTAAAGTCGCGACCGCGTGAGATCAGCTTGACGAGCATCGAGTCAAAGTGCGGGCTCACCTCGGCACCGGTCGATACCGTTCCGCCGTCTAGGCGGATGCCCGCACCGCCCGGTGAGCGGTAGGTCGTAATCTTGCCGGTGTCTGGTCTGAAGTTTTGGGCCGGGTCTTCGGTGGTGATGCGGCACTGAACAGCGAAGCCGTGCATCGTGATCTTGTCTTGGGTGAGACCCAGCTGAGCCAGCGACTCCCCCGAGGCAATTCGCATCTGGCTCTGCACCAGGTCGATATCGGTGATCTCTTCGGTCACCGTGTGCTCAACCTGGATGCGTGGGTTCATCTCGATGAACACGTGCTTGCCAGCGTTAGCGCCAACGGTGTCGATCAGGAACTCGACGGTACCGGCATTCTGGTAGCCGATTGCGTTGGCGAAGGCAACCGCATCCCGGTAGAGAGCCTGACGCAGCTCTTCATCGATTAGTGGGGCCGGTGCAATCTCGACGACTTTTTGGTTGCGGCGCTGGATTGAGCAGTCGCGCTCGAACAGGTGCACGATGTTGCCGTGGTTGTCGGCCAGGATCTGCACCTCAATGTGGCGCGGGCGCAGGACGGCCTGCTCGAGGAACACTCTGGGGTCACCGAAGGCGCTCTCTGCCTCGCGGGATGCCTCAATCAGCGCCGCCCGCAGGTCTTCCTTCTGGGCTACACGGCGCATACCGCGACCGCCACCGCCGGCCACGGCCTTGACGAAGATTGGAAAACCGATTGCATCGGCTTGGTCGACCAGCGAGTCAACATCGGCGCTCGACGGGGTCGACTTGAGCACCGGAACCCCTGCGCGAATCGCAGCTTCTTTTGCCGTGACTTTGTTGCCGGCCATCTCGAGCACGTCATTGGTTGGGCCGATGAAGGTGATGCCGTTCTCGGCGGCGGCCTTGGCGAGTTCGGGGTTCTCGCTCAGAAACCCGTAGCCCGGGTAAATCGCATCCGCACCGGATTCTTTCGCGACGCGAATGATCTCTGAGACATCCAGGTAGGCGCGAACCGGGTGACCCTTCTCACCAATCTGGTACGCCTCATCGGCCTTGAGGCGGTGAGTGGAGTTTCGATCCTCGTAAGGAAAAACCGCGACCGTCTTCGCGCCCAGTTCGTAGGCAGCACGGAAAGCGCGAACCGCAATTTCGCCTCGGTTGGCGACCAAGATTTTTTTGAACATGTCAAACCTCGAGAATCGTTTTAGTTGAACGTCAGGGTTTTGCGCGGTCGCCTAGAAGACACCAACGCGGAGCCAGCTATTCAGAGCACTGGCGCACTTCGTTGTGTTGCTACTAATCGTAGCCAGAAGCGTGCCCGCGAAGAAACGAAAACCCCGAAAAATCGGGGTCAAAATCGAAAGCCGAAGGGATGCCTTAGACGGCGCGACGGGTCTGGCGCCGTGCGGCCAGTTCATCGATCTCATCGATGTGGCTGGAAACCATGTTCACCAGGCTTGCCTCGACCTCGCGCAGCACGCGACCAACCGCGATGCCGAACACGCCCTGGCCGCGGCCGAGCAG
>CAYTNT010000027.1:0-16006 GCA_964439235.1 uncultured Rhodoluna sp.
GCCGCGGCACATTCCGCGCTTTCGATGCCACCTGCACCCACGAGGGATGCCTCGTGACCCAGCTGGTCGGCACTCGACTGGTGTGCGGTTGCCACGGAGCGAAGTTTGACTCAAACACTGGAGCGGCTGCCGGTGGACCGGTCGTGAGAGGCCTCACCAAGATTCGCGTTTCGGTCGCACGAAACCAAGTTCGCGTCACTTTCTAGGCAACGCAATCGGCCTGATATACCGACGGCGAGTTGCGATTCGCGTCGAGCGCTAGATTCCGAACGAGTCGGCAAGCAAGGTCATTCGCAGCTGCGGGAGCAATGCCGGTGAGGCCGAAAGGCTATCGACACCGAGCCTGATAAAGAGCTTGGCTGACTCTGGATCGGCCGCGGATTCACCGCAGACGCTAACCGGTTTGCCATGCCTCTGGGCCGCCGCGATGACTCGTTCGATCGCTGCCCAAACCTCGGGATGCCGCACATCGGCAATCGTCGGAGCTCGATTGGCCGAGTTTACGCCTGCCGCAGTAACAGTGGCCGAGTGTCGGCTCAATCCCAGCGTGTACTGGGTCAGGTCGTTGGTTCCGATGCTCAGGAAGTCAACGACCTGCAACAGCTCATCGAGCACCTCGGGATGCGTAACCTCTGGCACCTCGATCATCGCACCCAGCCTGGTGTTCGCGGCGAAGCCCGCATCCCTCGCCATCGCAACAAACTCGCGTGCCTCGTCGACGTTCTGCACCATCGGCGCCATCACCCAAACCTCGGTCGTGGCATAGGTTTCGGCAGCGCTAGCCAAGGCGGCTAGCTGAGTAGCCAGTACCTCGCGATTGGCCAGCAGCGTGTGCAATCCTCGGTTGGCATAAGGGCCGGTGCCCGACTCTTTCAAGAACGGCAGCGGCTTATCGAAGTCAAGATCGAGCACCCGCACAATCACGCGCTTGCCCTGAAATCTCGAAAACAGCTTGATGTATTCGAAGACCTGTCCGTCAAAGGTTGGCGGGGTCAGGCGGCCCAGGTAAAGCAGCTCGGTGCGAAACAGCCCCACGCCCTGAGCGCCAGCCTCGAGCGCAGCCGCACTCTCGAAGCTCGAGCCCAGGTTGGCATAGAGCTTGACCGGCAGCTCGGCGTTGAGTTCCTGCCAATCCTCGGGAGTCGTGTGGCGCGGAATCGATGCGCGGCGGTAGTGCTCGAGCTCGTCTTGAGACGGTTCGACGAAGACCTGTCCCGAGGTCGCATCCACCAGCACCTGTTGACCAGAGCGAATCACCGCGGCTCCATGGACAGCCATGACGGTGGGCAGGTTGGCGGCTCGAGTGATGATCGCCGAGTGTGAGGTCGCCGAACCGACCATCGTGATTACTGCTAGAACGCGGTCGCGGCTGAGTTTGGCCGCCTCGATTGGCGAGAGCGTTTCGGCCACCAGCACGAACGGCTCGGTCGGAAACTGCGGCTCGTTGATGCCCTCGATATGTGCGATGACTCGATCGGCCAGCGCCTCGAGATCGCTCGCGCGTTCGGCAAAGAACCCGCCGACCTCGCTCAACTGCCGAGCAAACTTGCGAAATCCGCCCCGAATTGCGCGAGCGGCAGCGGCACCCTCAGACAGGTGTGCCTTGATTTCGTCGAATAGTTTCGGGTCGCGCAGGATCATCGCGAGCACCTGCAGAACCTCGCGGCCGGTCTGGGTCGATGCCTCGTTCTCGAGCGATATGGCCACTTCTTCGAGTTTCTCTCGAACGGCGGCAAGGCCTAGACGCTGCAGCGGTGTGGTCAGCTCTTGCACGCTCTGACCCGCGCGAGTTAGCACGAAGGCCGGGCCGAGAGCCACACCCGTGCCGACACCCGCACCAACCAATACTCGCTGCGCCATGCCTCAAGTTTAGGGTCGGCTCGCTCCGTCAGACCGGGCACTTAAACTTGACCACATGTCGCTAAATCTGGTCACCATAAACGTCAACGGAGTTCGGGCCGCCTTTCGAAAGGGCATGGCCGACTGGATTGCCGAGCACAAGCCACAGGTGCTTGCCCTTCAAGAGGTGCGCGCCGAGACCAAAGATCTGGTCGAGCTCTTCGCCGAGACCGAGCAGTTTTACAGCGACGGCAGCCAGTGGCATATCCTGCACGATGCGGCATCGGCCAAGGGTCGCGCAGGCGTCGCGGTGGTCAGTCGCATCCAGCCACTCGCCCACCGCACCGAACTCGGCCCTGACGAATTCGACAGCGCCGGTCGTTGGCTCGAAGTCGATTTCGAATTCGACGGCAAGCCCGTCACGGTGATCAGCACCTACGTTCACTCGGGCGAGGTCGACACCCCGAAGCAGGTCGAGAAATACAAATTCTTGGATGCGATGCGCGCCCGCATGGCCACCCTCATCGAGTCGGGCAAGCACGCAGTGGTGGTTGGCGACCTAAACGTTGGCCACACCGAACTCGACATCAAGAACTGGAAGGGCAACATCAAGAACGCCGGCTTCCTGCCTGAGGAGCGCGCATACTTCGACGACTTCATGAAGACCCAGGGCTGGATCGACGTCGGTCGCGCGGCGCATCCCGACCAGGCTGGGCCGTACACCTGGTGGTCGTTCCGCGGTCAGGCATTCGACACGGATGCCGGCTGGCGCATCGATTACCACCTCGCTACCCCGGGTCTGGCGGCGGTTGCTCGCGACTATCGAGTGCACCGCGCACCGAGCTATGACACCCGCTGGACCGACCACTCGCCAGTGAGCGTCGAGTACGACCTTTAAACTGTTCGGTATGACCAAGCCAAATCTTCTCAGCGGCATGCAGCCCTCTGCCGGCTCGCTTCACCTCGGCAACTACCTTGGCGCTCTGGTCAACTGGGTTCAGATGCAGGATGCCTACAACGCATACTTCTGTGTCGTCGACCTGCACGCGATCACCGTTCCGCAAGAACCCGCAGCGCTTCGTCAGAACACCCGCATCACCGCGGCCCAATACCTCGCAGCCGGAATCGACCCCGACAAGTCGGCGCTGTTCGTTCAGTCGCAGGTGCCTGCCCACGCGCAGCTGGCCTGGGTTCTCAACTGCATCACCGGCTTCGGTGAGGCCGGCCGCATGACCCAGTTCAAAGACAAGACGCAAAAGGGGGGCTCAGAAAACGCATCCGTCGGCTTGTTCACCTACCCGATTTTGCAGGCCGCCGACATTCTGCTTTACCAGCCAAAGGCCGTGCCGGTCGGTGAGGATCAGCGCCAGCACCTCGAGCTGACCCGCGACTTGGCGATGCGCTTCAACGCTCGTTTCGGCGAGACTTTTGTGATTCCAGAAGCAGTGATTCTCAAAGAGACCGCCAAGATTTTTGACCTGCAGAACCCGACCGCCAAGATGTCAAAGTCTGGTGACCCAAAGGGCTTGGTCAACATCATGGACGACAGTTCGGTGATCACCAAGAAGATCAAGTCGGCCGTGACCGACCTCGACGGCGAAATTCGTTTCGACCGCGAGGCTAAGCCTGGCGTTTCGAACCTGCTCGGCATCCACAGCGCAATCTCGGGTGAGAGCATCGCATCCCTCGAGGCGCGCTTCGAGGGTGCCGGGTACGGTGCGCTAAAGGGTGAGGTGATCGAAGTTGTGCTCGGTCGCATCGAACCGATTCGCAATCGCGCCGAAGACCTGCTGAGTGATCCTGCAGAGCTAGATCGACTGCTCGCCAAGGGTGCCGACAAGGCAAATGAGCAGGCCGAGAAGACCCTAGCCCTGGTCTACGACAAAATCGGCTTCGTCAAGTAACCCCGTTTGTGGGACAATAGTCCAGCAACAAGTTCTTCGGGGTCAGTGAAAATCTGAGCCGGCGGTTAGAGTCCGCGACCCGTCACCAAGCTGCGACCAGGTATGTCGTATTGCGGTGCCGGTTGAGCTGGTGAAATTCCAGCACCGACGGTTAGAGTCCGGATGGGAGAAGAACCCAGTGAGTTAGCAGCCGCTTGGCTGTTCGCGACCGGTGGCGTATGCCCTCGGCCGCCTTGGCGTTTTCGCTTTCGCGTTTTCGCCGAATCTCTCTGTTTCGCGCCCCGATTGGCTTTTTGCGCACTGAATTTTTAGGCGAGCCAAATTGGAAAGGGGCACAATGCTGAATCCGCACGCTTTCGAAGCTGCCATGCACCGCGCCTTGGTTTTGGCACAGAACGGCCCAGCCTGGGGCGAGAACCCGCAGGTCGGCGCAGTGATCCTCGACCGCAACTTTGAGACCATCGGCGAGGGCTGGCACCTCGGTGCCGGAACCCCGCACGCCGAAGTCATGGCTCTGGAGAACGCCCGTCACAACTCGGGCGGCGAACTACCGGCCGGCTGCACCGCGGTCGTAACCCTCGAGCCCTGCAACCACACCGGCCGCACGGGCCCATGCGCGCAGGCCCTGATTGCCGCGGGAATCGACCGCGTGGTCTACGCATCCACCGACCCTGGCCAGGCTTCTTCTGGTGGCGCACAGACGCTGCGGGATGCCGGCATCGAAACCTACGAGGGTCTGCTCGCAGCCGAGGCCGACGAACTTATTCGCCCTTGGGCAACCGCCACCAGACTGGGTCGCCCGTACGTCACGCTCAAGTGGGCATCGAGCCTCGACGGTCGCACCGCAGCAAGCGACGGCACCAGCAAGTGGATCAGCGGCCCCGAATCTCGAGCCGACAGCCACCAGCGCCGCTCGAAGAGTGACGCGATTTTGGCGGGTATCGGCACGGTGTTGGCCGACGACGCCGAGCTCACGGCACGCTACGCAGACGGCAGCCTCTACCCGCACCAGCCACTGCGCGTGGTGCTCGGGCAGCGCGAGATTCCCGCCAACGCGCGCGTGCTAAACGATGCCGCCGAGACGGTTCAGCTGTCGACCCACGACATCGCAGCCGCGCTGCACGAGCTGTTCGCCAGAGGCATCCGTCGAGTTTGGGTCGAAGGCGGCCCGACCGTGGCCAGCGAATTCGCCAGGCTCGGACTGTTCGACGAAGTGATTGTTTATTTTGCACCGATGCTGCTCGGTGGCAGCCGAAGCGCGCTTACTGAAATTGGCGTCACAAACATCACCGAAGCCGCGCACCTTCAGTTGGTCGAGCACAAACTGCTGGGCTCGGACGTCATGATTCGCGCTCTGCGAATCCAAGAAGAAGGCAAATAGTGTTTACCGGAATCATCGAAGAACTCGGAACCGTCAAGTCGATTGAGGCTCAGCCGGATGCGATTCGCCTATCCATTAGTGGCCCGCTAGCTGTGTCGGATGCCCAGCGCGGCGACTCGATCTGCGTCAACGGCGTGTGCCTGACCGCGGTCGAACTCGATGCCGAGTCGTTCACCGCCGATGTCATGCGCGAGACCCTCAACCGCACCTCGCTCGGCGACCTCAAGGTCGGCGACCCGGTCAACCTCGAGCGCGCGATGAACGCGGCAACCCGCTTCGGCGGTCACGTCGTGCAGGGGCACGTCGACGGTGTGGGTCAGATCATCAGCCGCGAACCGAGCGACAACTGGGAATGGGTTCGAGTGCAGATTCCGGTCGAACTCAGCAAATACGTGGTGCTCAAGGGCTCAATCACGATTGATGGTGTCTCACTCACCGTCAACGAACTCAGCGATGATTTCGTTGGCCTCAGCCTGATTCCAGAGACCCTTCGACTAACCACCCTGGGCAGCAAGCGAGTCGGTGACAAAGTCAATATCGAGGTCGACATCATGGCAAAACACATCGAACGACTTCTCGAAGCAAGAAACGGACACATCTAAATGAGCCTCTCAACCATCGAAGAAGCGCTGGATGCGTTGCGCAACGGCAAGCCGATCCTGGTAGCCGACGACGAGAATCGCGAAAACGAGGGCGATGCCATCATGGCCGCCGAGTTTGCGAGCCCTGAGTGGATTGCCTGGATTGTGCGCAACACCTCAGGGTTCCTGTGCGCTCCGATGACCGACAACCGGGCGAACCAGCTGAACCTGCCGCTCATGGTGCAGTCAAACCAAGACCGCCTGCGCACCCAGTACACAGTTTCGGTGGATGCGGCAGACGGCATCAGCACGGGCATCAGCGCGGCTGACCGCGCGCGCACCCTTCGCGTTTTGGCTAAAGCATCGACCGAGCCGAGCGATTTGATTCGCCCAGGGCACATCCTGCCGCTGCGTTCGATGGATGGTGGCGTGCTCGCAAGACGCGGTCACACCGAGGCAACCGTTGATCTTCTAAAGCTGGCCGGGCTAACCCCGGTCGGTGTCATCGCAGAAATGGTTTCAAATGACGGAACAATGATGCGACTTCCTGAGTTAGTAGAACTAGGAAGAAAGGAAGGTCTGCCTGTGATCACTATTGAGCAGCTAGTTCAGCACCGCCTTCAGCTAGAGGAAACCGCCGCTGACGCGAAGTCAGACGCACAGAAGGTTGACGCCGACCGCGTTCGACTCGAGGCCGAGGCGATGCTTCCTACTACCCACGGAACTTTCAAGGTTCGCGGCTACTACGACAACCGCACCACCGCAGATCACGTCGCAATCATCGCCGGAAACCCGACCGGCGAAGAGGTTTTGGTTCGCCTGCACAGCGAGTGCATCACCGGTGAGGCCTTCGGCTCGCTCAAGTGCGAGTGCGGACCGCAGCTCGACTACGCCCTCGACACCATCGCCGCCGACCCTCGAGGTGGCATCGTGATCTACCTTCGTGGCCAAGAAGGTCGCGGCATCGGCTTGCTAAACAAGCTCAAGGCATACGCACTGCAAGACCAGGGTCTCGACACCGTTGATGCCAACCTGGCGCTCGGCCTGCCTAGCGAGAACCGCGAATATGGCGCTGCCGTAGCAATTCTGCGCGACATGGGCGTCAAGAGCGTTCGCCTGATGACCAACAACCCTGCCAAGCGCGATTACTTGGCTGAGGCTGGCATCGAGGTCACCGGATACGTTCCAGTCGTGGTGGGTCAAGCTGCCGAGAACCAGCAGTACCTCGAGACCAAGCGTGCGCGCATGGGTCACCTGCTGCCTACCGAGCTCTAGACTCTTATCGCGGCGACAACGCCGACCTGCGCCTTTCGAGGCGCTGATCCGTCCAATTTAGGAGCACCACTGTGAGCGGAGCAGGCGCACCCAAGCTCGAAATCGATGCCAGCGACCTTCAAATTGCAATCATCGTCACCTCTTGGCACACCCAGATCACCGACGGTTTGCTTGCGGGTGCCGAGCGAGCACTGCAGAAGGCCGGCAATCACGAATACGAAATCTGGCGTGTGCCTGGTGCTTTCGAGCTGCCACTCGGCGCTCAGAAGGCGATTGATGCTGGTGCGGATGCGGTAATCGCGCTCGGCGTGGTTATCCAGGGCGGCACCCCGCACTTCGACTACGTCTGCCAGGGTGCAACCGACGGGTTGATGCGAGTTCAGCTCGATAGTGGCATCCCGGTTGGTTTTGGTTTGCTCACCGTAGACAACGAGCAGCAGGCACTCGATCGTGCTGGCCTGCCAAACTCTCGCGAAGACAAGGGAGCCGAAGCCGCCGAAGCCGCAGTGCTGATGGCTAGACTGAACGCGTAGTCACCTACGTAGCGAGGCCAACCGAGGTCTCGAGAAAGAAGTTCAGATGGAAATCGCAATGGGCATCGTGCTTGGTTTGCACCTAATTGGATTCGCCACCATTCTTGGCGGTCTAGTTGCCGAAATGCGCAACATGAAGACCGGCGCGAAGGTCTCTGCGGGCGTAGTGCACGGAGCTTGGCTCGCACTGCTAACCGGATTGATTCTTGTCGCACTCAAGTACATGAAACCAGAAGAAGTTAACAACCTTGTTCTGTCAATCAAGGGAATCGGCATCACCGGAATCTTCTTCTTGGCTTACACCTACCAGAAGAAAGAGAACACCCCGAAGTGGGTAGTTCCGGGCCTGTTGGTTCTAGTCTTGATGAACCTGTTTGTAGCAACCATCATGTAACTAGCTACAAGTCACTCGCGTTCTTCATAGAAAATCCCCGAGGCCTGGTGGCCTCGGGGATTTTCTATTGCTTGACTGCTAGCCGGTAACCGAGACTGCTGCCGAGTAGTTGACTAGACCCGCGTTGGTGCGAACCATCACGCGGTACTGCACGGTGGTGCCCGCAGCTGGAGCGGTTCCCGCCCAGCCGCTGGTGTAGCTGACTCCGACCGGAACCCAACCGTTGCCGTCGGTGCTGACCTCGATCTGGTAGAGAGCGAGGGTCGAGCCGCCGAAGTTGGCGCTAGGTGCCCACGATAGGGTCACACGCTTAGCGGTTGTTCCATTGACGGTCGAGACCGTAGCCACCGGAGTGCCTGGTGCGGCTGGCGGCGCGAACGGCATCCTGATTGAGGTGTAGCCGTACGAGGTCGACATACCAATCGAGTTGATCGCGTAGACGCGGTAGCCGATTGCCATGCCCGGGGCGCTCATCGCAGTTGAGGTCGACAGGGTCGCGCCGTCGGTGGTGACCAGAGTCGTCCACTGGCTGTTCTCGAACTTGTCGATCCGGTAACCGGTGATCGGTGATCCGCCGTTATCGCTTGGCGCACGCCACGAGATGGTGACACGCGAGTTAGCGGTGTCCAGAACCGGAACAGCCACTAGCGGCGCACTCGGAGCCACAACCGGCGTTGTGTAACTGACCGGAGCACTCTGATCGCCAACACCGAAACCGGTGACCGTGGCGACCCGGTACAGAGTCGTTGTGCCACGAGGTGAGCCCGAGAGCGTGACGCGAGTTGCGCTGACGGTGCCGATTGGCAACCAAGTGGTGCCGTTGTTGAGGCTGCGCGAGAGCGCGTAGCTCGCACTGGTGGCACCGCCGAGGTCAGTTGGGGCCGACCAGGTCAGGGTGACGGTGGTTGAACCTGTTGACGTTGCGGTAACTGTCAGGTTGGTCGGGGTGCCTGGCTTGAGCAGCGGAACCATCAGACTGAACGAGCTCGATGCGGTTGAGGTGCCAATCGCGTTAATCGCGTAGACACGGAACTGGGTGGTAACTCCCAGCCCTGCGCGGGTGCCAGGGGCACTCAGTGTGGTTGGGCCTACGGCTGCCAGCTCAACCCATCCAGCGCCGCCGACATTCTGCTCGACACGGTAGCCGGTAATCGGGCTGCCGCCGATGTCGTTAGGTCGAACCCAAGTTACAACCGGGTTGTCATCGGCGTTGAAGCTCGCACGAACGCCAATTGGGGCGCTAGGTGCGGTAGCTGGTGAGCTGATTTCCTGGGTGTTGGATGGGTTTCCGCGACCAGCAGCCGTGAAGGCTGAGATGCGCAGCAGCGCAGTCGTACCCTTGGCTGGCTTGAAGACCGCGACCGAGGTTGCCGAACCACTTGCGGTGGCATAGGTCGACCACGAGGTTCCGCTGTTGGTGCTGGCCTCGATCAGGTAGTACGAAACATTGGTCGCGCCACCTAGGTCACCTGGTGCGGTCCAGGATGCGAGCATGCGACTCGCGTTGCTCGGATCGTTAGCCAGCGCGAAGTTGGTCGGAGCCGCGGCTCGCTGCAGCGGAGTGCTGTAGCTAGCTGGCGAGCTGGCGACCGATGATCCGGTCGCGTTTATTGCAATCACTCGCCAAGCCGCGGCGCGTCCAGCTGCTGGCGCATCGAATGATGCCGAGACCACGTTGCCCGCTACTCGCGAGGCTTCGGTCCAGGTCGAGTTAGCTGACGAGGTTTCGATGACGAAGGCGCTAACTGCACTGCCACCGTTGTCGCTCGAAGGAATCCAGCTCACAAGCACCTTGCCGTCGCTGCCCAGTCGAGCCTGAACGCTGGTCGGTGCACCAGGTGCAGTGGCAGCGCGCGAGACAGAAGCAACATTTGAAACTGGGCTGTTTCCCGCCGAGTTCTGAGCGAAAATTCGGTAACTGTAGCTCGAACCCTTACCTGGAATAAACGGAACAGAAACAGCGGTAGCAGTGCCGGGTGCATATGCCCCAGTAACCCAGGTAGCGCCGGCATTAGCCGAGTACTGGATCGCATATTGGCGAATGGTGCCGCCACCATTGTTGACAGGAGCCTGCCAAGTCAGATCGACGCGTGTGCCCGATGAATTCAAAGTAGCCGTTAGGTTTTGCGGTGCATCTGCGAGTCGGGCTGGAATCGTAAGCTGCCCGATGAGGCTCGAGTCTGAGGTTCCAATTGAATTGACCGCGAAGACGCGCACGAATACTGTCGTACCCGGCGCACCAGCTGGCACGTTGGCGGTGAGCACGTTTCCTGCGACAGTCGCAGCCAGCGCCCAGTCAGCGGTGCTCGACGCGCGTGTTTCAACGCGGTAGGCGGTGATTGCCGAACCGCCGTTATCAGATGAAGCAAACCAGTTGATGACAACCTGGTCACCTGAAAGACGGATTCCGTTCAGGCCTGGAGGGTTTGGTCTTGTGGCTTGGTTCGAAATTGTCACTGGAGCAGTGAAGGCACCAAAAACACCGGATGCGTTTCGCGCAGCCACGCGGTACTGCCAGGTCTGCCCCTTGGCAGGTGCAGCCGCTGTAGTGGTGGTCGCGGTGGTAAAGATCGCGTCAATCCAGGTTGTGCCGTTATCGCGACTGAGCATCACGCGGTAGTCACGTAGGGCCACCCCGCCGGTCTCGGTCGGAGCGGTCCAACGCAGTGTGACGCTGTTGCCGGTCTGGCTCGCGGCAAATTCGGTAGGCACTCCAGGTGCACCAGCTGGGGTCGTGACCATAGTCTGCAACGACCAGGTGCCGACACCAATCGCGTTTCGAGCCGCTACTCGGTAGTAAACGCTCTGGCCAATCGCAGGAACATCGACCTCGTAACTGGTGACCGTGAGGCCTGCGGCAACTTCGGTCCAGGTTGCACCCGCGGTGTTTGCAGGCATTCTCTGCAGTGTGTAGTCGATGATTGCTGATCCGCCGTCACCGTTTGGAGTCCAGCTCAAGGTGGCTTTTGCGCCGTTCTTGACCGGGTTGTTCATAATCGGTGCGCTCGGGGTGTTTGCAGTGGTTGAGAAGAAGACTCTCGAGCTTGGCAGGCTGGCGGCGGTGCCTTGAGCAGCAGATACCTGAACCCAGTAGCGAGTGGTCGCCGCAAGGTTATTCATTGTGTGGCTGGTGTTGGTCAAGCCGGACACGCGACCTAGAACTGTCGAGTAACCCGACCATCCCCAGGTGACCTCGTAGGTCAGCGGAATTCCGGCGGTTGGCGGGTTAACTGGGTTCCAACTGACGGTAGCCGATCTTCCGGTGATTGCCGAGACTGCGACTCCGGTTGGAGTGCTAGGCGCCAGAACACCGGTGGTGTAGTTGAACTCTACGAATGGCCCGGTGCCGTTGACGTTGGTCGCCGAGATTCTGAACGAGTAGGCGGTGGCTGGGGTGAGGCCGGTGACGTTGAGGGTGCGGCTAGATGCCGAACCAATTCCGATCTGGGTCCAGGTTCCGTTGCGCAACTGCTGAACCGGATAGCCGGTGATGGCATTGCCACCGTTGGTAGTCGGAGCTGCCCAACCGAGAGTGAATGCATCACCGCGGTCCATGGTTGCGGTTGGCGATTGCGGAGCGCTCGGCAGATCACCCATCGTGGTGAAGTTGACGATTGAGCTCGGTAGCGAGCTGCCCACCGAGTTGATTGCGCTTACCTGAACCTGGTAGTTGCTTGCAGCGGTCAGGCCGGTCAAGGTAGCTGAGTTCACGGTCGTGCTGACCGGCTGCCAAGCGGCCGCCGCAGAAGCGCGGTACTCGACTCGGTAACCGGTGACCGTTGCGCCGCCATCACTTGCTGGAGCAACCCAGCTGACATTTGCCTCTGACTTGGTGATTCCCGACACGGTTACGCCTGTAGGCGCGTCAGGCACACCAGCCACAGGTGGAGTTGGCGGAGTCGTGGAGTTGAGGAACTGGATGTTGAGCAAGCCGCTGTTTGCAGACAACGCGTTAGTCACGACTCCCTGACGAGCGTTGTCCATAAGAGCCGAGGTGACCTGCGAAGGAGTGAAAGTCGGGTTTTGACCGAGCACCAGAGCAGCTGCTCCGGCTACGTGTGGGCTTGCCATCGAAGTGCCTGACATGCTCTTCGAGCCACCGCCCGCGAAGGCGTCGGCCGAGATGATCGATACACCTGGAGCAAAGATGTCAACGCAGTTTCCGTAGTTCGAGAAAGACGCGCGAGCATCGGTCTGACCTGAGGCGCCAACGGTCACCGCGGTAGGTGCGCTAGCAGGCGAAGAGGTGCAGGCGTCGGTGTTCGAGTTTCCAGCGGCTACAACCGACAGGATGCCGGCTGCTGTCAGGTTGTTGACCGCAGTGGTGACGGATGCGTTGCTCGGACCACCGATTGACATGTTGACAACGCCAGGGGTGCCAGCAGGGTGGTTGGCGCGGATCCAGTCGAGAGCAGTCACGATGCCCGACATCGAACCCGAACCGGCACAGCTGAGCACCTTCACAGGAATAATGGTTGCCTTCTTGGCCAGGCCGAACTTGGTGCCGGCAACGGTGCCGGCAACGTGGGTGCCGTGGCCGTGACAGTCGACATTCTGACCGTTGGCTCCGAAGACGTCGAAACCGGCTCCCATACGACCGGCGAAGTCTGGGTTGTCGGCCTGAACACCGGTGTCAACGATGTATGCGCGCACGCCAGCGCCACCCTGGTTCGGGTAAGTGAACGAGTTGTCTAGTGGCAGCGAAGGCTGGTCGGTGCGGTCGAGACCCCATGACGGTGTTGGTGAATCGGTCTCTAGTAGAGATATCACCTGGTCGGGAACGACCTCGATCACGAGTGGGTTGGAGCGTAACTGGTTGACCTCAAAGTCGGCAAGCTTGACGATGAAACCGTCGAACACGAAGTCGATCTCATCGAGCGGAGTCTTGCTCATTGCCTGGAGCGCCTCGCGCACCTGCGCGTCAGCGCCGGTCTGAACGCGCACGATGTGGGTGGTGCGAACCACCTGCACAACAGCCTGAGCTGGAACGGTGCCGATAAGCACTGCCACGGCGACCGCGAGGGCGAGTGAAACTCGACCCCAAGCCGATCCAAAAACGCGCTTGTAAGAAGACATGGTCAACCCCAATCGATGAACGTCTTTCATCTATATGCAAGCCTAAGCCTGCGGGGTGACATTGACTAGTTCAGATCTGTTGAATTTCGTCCGAATTTAGCGCAGGAATAGGGCTCGCAGACGTCTCGTGGTGAACCATAATCCACCGGCAATCATGACCAAGAAGTAGACCACGTGGCCCAAGAGTCCGAGACCGATGTTGCCGAGCATGAGCGCGCGAACCATCTCGATGCCCTGCCACAGCGGCAGCGCTTGGATAATCCACTGAATCGGTTCTGGGTAGATGTCGAGCGGATAGAAGGTTCCCGAGAACAAGAACATCGGCAGCAAGAAGAAGTTGATCCAGTTCATCTGCTGGAAAGACTTCAGGTAACTCGTGATTGCCATGCCGAAAGAGGCGAATCCGAACGCAATCAGAACCGCAGCCGGAATGGCCATCAGGCCCCACCAGCTAGGAATAAGCGCACCCGGCAGCACCGACTCCGGCAGCACCAAATCCATGCCGGTAACGACACCCATGAACGCTAGCGCGTAGCCGAAACCACGCAGCAGCGCCCAACCAATCTCGCCCAGTGCGACATCCAGCGTGCCCATCGAGGTCGACAGGATGCCCTGATACAACTTGCCGAAGTGCATCTTGAAAAACACGTTCCAGGTGCTGTCGTAGATTGCACCGTTCATGGCCGAGGTGGCCAGCAGCGCGGGCACGATGTATGCCGCGTAACTGACCGGGTTGCCCGACGCATCCGTGACGCCTTCGACAAAGCCGATCATTCCGCCGAGTCCGAGGCCGAAGGCAAGCATGTAGAACACCGGTTCGAAGAAGCCCGAGGCCACGATGATCCAGGTCGAGGAACGAAGCGCCATGATGGCACGCTCGATCATGGCCTGAGGGCGACCCGCGAAAAACTCAGCGCCAATCTTGCCCGAGCGACGCTCGGCGAGCGCAACGGCAGAGGTGACGGTCGAATTGATGATGCTCATGCTGCGAGCCTCTTTCTGAACTTGCGCATCGCGACGAACTGGCCCGCGATGTAGATGACCACGAAGTAGCCGTAGTGGATCGCTGTCAGCCAGAGCGGGTTCTCGATGCCGTAGCTGAGTTCGCGGCCGAGGTTGGTGGCGTGCCACAGCGGCGAAATCCAACCGACCACCTGCAACGGCAGCGGCAGAATGTCGAGTGGGTAATAGGTGCCCGAGAACATGAACATCGGGGCAATCACGAAACGGCCGACGATGGCGAAGAAGCCATCATCCTGCTTCACGTATGACGTGACCGCGAGCATCGCCGAGGCGAAGCCCATGCCCGCGACGAACGAAGTCCAAGTGAGTGCCGGAAGCGATTCCCAGGTGATTGCACCGAAGGCCAGCAGGATTGCCTCGTACATGAACACCGTGAAAATGCAGCGAATCGCGCTGGCAATCATGATTCCCTGAACGATTGCGTTTCCGGTGAGCTGAGTCGAGTTCATTGCGAAGAAGGATTTGTCCCAGACAAATCCCTGCATGGTTGGGAACGAGGTCTCATCCATCGCCGCTTGAATCGCTGCACTGGCCAGCAGCGCCGGGGCTAGGAACACGAGGTAAGACGGAGCCGAACCGAGGGTCGCGTTGCCACTCGAATCGATCAGTGCACCGATTCCGATGCCGATCGAGAGCAGCAGCATGATCGGGTTGCCTAGGCCGTAGGCGAAGATTGCGCCGATCCACTTTGACATGTTGCGGATGCGATACTCGGCGACGAACCAGCCACCCCAGCGAAGGGCCTTGTTCATGTCGACGATCGCCGGAGCTCCCTGCCAGTCCGGGCTAATCGGAAGCTCGACTTTGGTTTGATTTGACATCAGATTTTCCTAGTTGGCTATGCCTTAGTCGACCAGCGTGCGGCCGGTCAAACGCAGAAATACGTCTTCGAGTGAGCTGCGACGAACCAGCGAGGTGAGCGGCTCGAAGCCCATCTCGTGAATCTTCTTGAGCTCGGCCTCGCCGTCTTCGCTGTAGACGAGGATGCGGTCAGGCAGCTCTTCGATGCGGTCACCGATGTTTGCACCTTTGATGGCCTCGGCGACCTCCTGGTTGCGGCTCGAACCGAAACGCACCTCGAGCACCTCTTTGCTCGAGTACTGCTTGATCAGGTCTGCAGGTGAACCCTCGGCCATGATCTGACCCTTGTCCATCACGATGAGGCGGTCGCACAGCTGCTCGGCTTCATCCATGTAGTGGGTGGTGATTACCAGGGTGACGCCCTGCTCCTTTAGGCGGAACAGACGATCCCAGAGAACGTGGCGGGCCTGCGGGTCGAGTCCGGTGGTCGGCTCATCCAGCATCAAAATTTCGGGCTCGTTCACCAGGGCGCGAGCGATGGTGAGGCGACGCTTCATTCCGCCTGAGAGCGAGTCGGTCTTGACGTTGCGCTTCTCTTCGAGCTGAGCAAAGGCCAGCAACTCATCGATCTTGGTCTTTACGAACTTGCGGGCGAGACCGAAGTAGCGACCGTAGATGTAGAGGTTCTCCCAGACCTTGAGTTCCCAGTCGAGGTTGTCTTGCTGCGGCACAACGCCCAAGTGGGCCCGGATCTCCGGGCCGTGCTTGTTCGGGTCTTTGCCCAGAATCTCGAGGTCACCCGAGGTGCGCTGCGAGGTGGATGCGATCATGCGCATGGTGGTCGACTTGCCGGCACCGTTCGGGCCGAGCAGGCCGAATGCTTCACCGCGCTTCACAGCGAAGTTGATTCCGTCGACGGCGACGAAGTCGTCATACTTCTTGGTCAGGTCGCGCGCGACAATCATGTTTTCAGTCATGAAGAAGTTCTCTCTGGATTGAGCAGTTTCTGCCCCAAATCTGGGCAGCCCTCCAGACTAACTACCTAAGCGTTTTTGCGCAAAACAGAAAGCAGGCGTGTCGCGTGGCCCACCGAATTCACGCCATACCAGGCGGTGACCACCTTTCCGTGCTCGTCGATCACGATTGTGGTGCGGCTCTTGCCACCAGAGATGAACGCGAACAGGTGCGCGGTTCGGGTG
>CAYTNT010000028.1:0-15992 GCA_964439235.1 uncultured Rhodoluna sp.
GCTTTGCTGAACGATGGATGCGCGAATCGCATTCACGGTCGAGCCGCCACGGTCGTAAATCACGGCGTTCGGAGCAACGACGTTTGGTGCACCACCGAAGTTGTTCAGGGTGCCAACCGAGATGCCAGGTTGCAGAGTGAGGTTGGCGTTGACCACACTGCTGGCGGCGGCGAGCGGGTTGCCCGCGCGGTCGATGATCTGACCGACCTGAAGCTGTGCCGAAACCTGACCCGAAATCGCTGCTGGGTTGGCTAGCGCAATCGTGTAGTTGCTGGTCGAGTTTGTGGTCAGGGTGCGAGTCCATGTGCCGCTGGTGCCGCTGGTGCCAGTGAGCACAACGTTGTTGGTGGCGAGACCCGAGACCGGCTCGCTAAACACGGCACTGAGTGACGGTGAGGTCGTCGTGTAACTTGAGGCACCGAAATTGAACGACGTCAAAGTAGGCACTGTGCGGTCGATGTTGACCGTCAACGATTGCGAGCCGTTACCAGCGAAGCCCGAAGCATCGGTCACGTTGGCCGCATCCAGCGTCGCTATCAGCGTGCCATCGATCGGGTTGGCGTTTTCGAGCCTCAGTGTCCAGGGCCCGGCTCCCGAGCCCGTTAGCGTTCGGGTCCAAGTGCCGCTCAAGCCGGATGTTCCTGAGATAACAACATCCGAAGCTATGAAGTTTGCCACCGGCATCGAGAAGTTGAAGACAAAGTCGACCGCTGTCTGGTTGGTGAAAGTCGTTGTTGTGGTCGGGGTCGTAATCGAATCAATCGAAGGACCGCCGATGTGCGTAATCGTGATCGAACCAGCACCGGTGTTAGCACCCGGGGTGTGGGTTACTGCCGAGAAAAGAGTTGCGTTCGTGAACGATGAACCACCACCGCCACCTGCACCGTCGGCACAGCAGGAGTTGTCGTCACCGCCACCGCCACCGCCGCCGAAGAAGCCACCGCCTCCACCGCCACCGCCGTATGGACCGCCACCGCCGCGGCCGCCCAAGAATTGCGAACCAGCAGTACCTGCACCGCCCGAGCCGTTTCCGAATCCTCCAGCGCCACCGGCAGCCTGGGTTCCTCCGCCACCGCCGCCAGATTGTCCATTGGTTCCGGCGCTAGCGTTCAGGCCACCACCGGGTCCACCGGCACCGCCCGACCAGCCACCGCCGCCACCGCCACCACCGGCGATTGCGATGCGGGTGCCATCGGCGAGACGAATCTCGCTGGCTCCGCCACCGCCACCTTCGTTGCCGTAGGTTCCGCCAGCTTGGCCACCACCGTTGTAGCCACCGGCAGCATTTGCGCCGGTCGCGCCCTGGCCACCGACGACCAGCGTGTAGGTTGCGCCTCCGGTGATCACCATGGTCGCGGCTACGCGTCCGCCGCTGCCGCCAGAACCGCCACCGCGAGCGCCGTTGATAACAACGCTTGCCGAGGTCAGGCCACTCGGAGCAGTCCATGTTTCGGGCGTACCAGTGAAGTTAAAGGTTCGGGTGCAGTTCGGGGCCGAATAAGTCCATCCGGCTGGGCAGGCCGAAGCCTGAGCCTTGTCAACCGGAAAAAGGGCTCCTGCGAAAGATAGGGCGAACGCCAGCGCGGCAGCGAGCCAGGCGCTGGTCACTCTTCTCGACAAACCGAGCAAAGCCCCACCCTAGATAGAGATGTTGCGAAAACGCATATAGATGAACAACTTTTGAACTACCAAAAGTTTAGATTGCACACCGCCAGAGTGCTAGGAAAATACGGGGTGAACCCCTAATTGTTCGGTGTCGCTGAAGGCGAGGAAACGCGCGGAGTCGACTTGACCGTGAGCTTGCCTTCGGGGGCGTTCGGCATCAGCTCGATCCACGTGTTGCCGGGTGCAAGCTCGAGCGCTGCACCAGAGGCATCCGTAAAGATGATTCGACTGGTCTGGCTGGATTTCTGCCAAAGGCCCTCGACCATTCGGCCACCCGTGAAGACGGTTGCCTTGCCCGAAGAAATCATTACTGTCTTTGGCACGTTGCCGTACTTGTGGTCGGCATAGCTGCGGTCGATCTGCACCTGCATCACGACCACGTTGGTGGCCTTTAGCTGCTCGCCAGTGAGGGAATCGGTGTGCAGTTGCTTGTCTTGAACTCGCAGCCAGGCACCCGCTTCGCCACCAGCTGCAACCGCCGTTGACGACCAGGTCCACTCGCTCAAGGCCAATGGGTAAGTGACCGAGAACGACTGCACATCAGGCGAGGATGCGCTCTGCGCGGCGGTCGCCTTCTCGGCGCTTGCCGCGAAGTCGTACATGTTTTGCGGAGCCGCGAGCCCGGCGTTGTTGGTCACCAACTTGCCAACGTTGACAATCACGTTGTGCGGGGCGATGCGGTCTTTGGTTCGGCTGAAGGTGCCCTTGCCCTGCTCTGAGGTTTCGGATGCGTTGACCACCTGGGTGGCCTCCATCATCTTGACGAACGCGTATTGGCCGCCCGAGTAGCAGACGATTCCGCCGAACGGGCTGATGATGTCTGGGTCCATCGGGCGAATCGAACGAACCGGCCCAACCGCCTCAGGCTGGAAAGTGTGGAAGGTGGCGACCAGACGAGTTAGGCCACCCTCAACCATCTCAACGAAAACGGTGTCGGTCTGGTTGAGTCCCTGCTGCGGGCGGGCATCAAACGAGTTGTCGATCTTGCAGCTAACCGCCGGCGACTTGAGGGCGTTGGCCTGCAACGAACCCTCTTCGTACTTGATGCCGGTCAGCGGCGCGGTGACCATGACGGGTTCTGGAGTCTGACTCTGCGCGCCGCCGTCGACCGGTGCTGCGCCTGCGCATCCTGCCAGGGTCAAGCTTGCGATAGCTGCCAGGGCGATGATTCGAAGTGACTTGGATGCGTTGCTAGTGAAACTCATGCCGTCAGTTTAGGGCGGTGGGGTGCGGGGCTGGATGCGCCTTGCCCGAGAAAGCCAAAGTGCCCACCACGAGGGCGGGCACTTTGTCTTACCACTAGGAGATGGTGTGGTTTTTCTGAAGATCCGATTCAGAAAGTTGTTGGTGTTTCGACTATGGAGCCGGAACGGTTGCCGTCGGAGCCGGGGTTGGCTTGACAGGCTTGGTTGGGCGAACAGGCTTTGGCAGCTCTGGCTTCACCGGCTTTGCAGGCAGTGGGCCAATCGCTGCTAGAGCGGCGTTCATAGTTGCTCGAGCCGAAGCCACGGTTGCGTTGAAAGCGTCGCGAGCGGCTTGCCTTTCAGCGGCGGTCGTTGCAGCTGCGAGAGCGGTCTTGCGCACCTCACCGGCTGCCGAAACTGCCTCACGGAACGTGGTCTGAACGGCACGAACCGCTGCGATCTGGGTGGCGTTGGTGGTTGCCCACTCCTTCATCGCGGTCTGGTACGAACCCATTGCGTCGCGGAATGCGGCCTTGTCAGCCGAGAACTTGGTCATTGCCTCGCGGAACTTTCCAAGTGCCTCGCGGTATGCCTTCAGCGCGGCTCGCTCTTCTTTGGTGAGCTTAGGCGCTGGGGCGCTCGAGGTAGGAGTTGGTGCAGGGGTGGCTTCGGTCGCGAAGCTGGTGGTGACTCCACCGAAAACTAGAGCGGCTGAGGCGACGACTGCTGCTGCGGTCTTGATTGCCTTGTTGATCATTTTGACTCTCTCTTGAATCTGTTGGTGATTCTTTCAAAATTGTTCGCAGCTCCTTTTGGCTGAATCCAAAACTTGCTGCACCACTATTAGAGAACGAGTGCTTTGTGATTTCTCTGTGAAAAGGGTCTGGCAATCCATGGAGGCTTATCGGTCATCAGGCGGCTCAATAGGCTATGGGTATGACGGCAAGAATTTTGGTTGTGGATGACGAACCGGGCATGCGCGACATGCTCGTGGACACCCTCGCCCTCGCCGGTCACTCTGCCGCTTCGGCTACCGACGGGTTCGACGCTCTCAAGTTCATTCGGGCCGAAAAATTCGACCTCATTGTCAGCGATGTAAACATGCCGAAGATGAACGGCTTTGAGCTCCTCGAGAACCTTCGCGAGCACCACGATCAGACCCCTGTGATTTTGTTGACCGCTCGAGCCGATCGCAGCGATGTGACCACCGGGCTCAAGTTCGGTGCCGACGATTACGTGACCAAGCCATTCGGCCTCGAAGAGCTAACCCTGCGAGTTGCCGCGATTCTGCGCCGAACCAAGGGCGAAGCCCAGGTGATCACGCTGCACGAGTGCGGACCGATTGTGCTCGACGAAGAGCGTCACGCGGTAACCATGAATGGTGAACCGGTTGACCTCTCACCCACCGAGTTCAGGCTGTTGCTAGAGCTGATGGAACGTCAGGGCAAGGTCGTTACCAAAACCCACCTGCTTGACCGAGTTTGGGGCATGGGCTTCGCCACCGGAGCCACAGTGGTCGACACCTACATTTCTTATCTGCGCAAGAAACTGCACACCGAAGACTGGCAAGGCATCAAGACCGTGCGCGGCATCGGGTTTCAGATTGAACCCTAAGAGCCACTAACCGCCCATGAAACTACAGACCAAACTCACCCTCGCCACAACTGGCGTGATTGCTGCCGTGAGTCTGGGCATCGGCGGCAGCGCGATTGCCACCAACGAGCGGTCGGCGCTGAACGCGATCGACCAAACACTTGAGACAGCAGCGGCAACCATCGAGGCCGATCCAGACAAGCTTCAAGCCGCGATTCTGGCCTCGAATGTAGCCGGTGACTCGCTTCAGGTAGCACTGCTCGACTCGAGCAATGCGCTGACTCCGCTGAGCATCAACGACACTGTGATTGTCAACCTGCCAAGCGAATCGCAGTTGGCGGCCGCGACCAAGCGACCACGCAACATCTCGGAGTCGGCATTCAGTCTGGATTACACCTCGGGCGCAGCCGGCTACCGACTGTTTGCCATCGCTATCGAAGAAGCCGATTACAAATATGTGCTGCTTGCGGTTTCGCTAGACCGGGTAGCCGAGAACCGACTCGAGACCGTTCGAACCATGTCGTTGATTGCCCTGATTGCAATTCTGATCGGAGCTCTCGCGAACGCTCTAATCGTGAGACGCCAAGCCCGCAAGATTGAGCGCCTGACCGCTACGGCAGCTCGAATCGCAGAGGGAAACCTCGAGCAGGAGCTGGTTGGCGAGGCCGGCTCGAGCGAGATTGACGAACTGAGCAAAGCACTCGAGCGCATGGTCGGGTCACTCAAGCAAGCCGTGCGAGTTGAGCAGGATGCCCAAGCGCGCATGCAGGAGTTTTTGGGCGACGCCTCGCACGAGTTGCGCACCCCCCTGACCGTGATTCGCGGGTATGTCGAGTTGCTCGAGCGCAACGACTCCGCCTCGGCCGAGCAGCGGGAGCGCGCGTTTGAGCGCATCCAGTCGGAAATCAAGCGCATGGAGGCGCTGATTCGCGACCTGCTTCAGATCGCCGAACTGTCTGAATCGACGGCGGCCGTGGTGCAGATCGAAACCGTTGACCTGAGCGAGATTGTCGAAACGGCGGCCGCTGACCTGCGCAACCTGCAGCCAGAGCGTCGAGTCAGTGTTTCGGTCGAGGCCGGGCTTCGGGTTTTGGGCCGCGAGGATCTGCTGCGGCAATTGCTCGCGAATCTGGTGGGCAACATCGCGCGGCACACCGCCTCGAGCGATGAGGTTCGCATTTCGCTTCGCTCGCAGGAACGCGAGGGTGAGGCTTGGGCCGTGCTCGCGATCGACGACGCCGGGCCTGGCTTGCCCGAGGCTGCATACTCCGGCGACATGGATGCGTTCAAACGCTTCGACCCTTCTCGCTCGCGCGAGAACGGTGGCTCAGGTTTGGGCATGAGCATCATCGCCGGGATAGTTCGAAGCCACCTAGGTTCACTCAAACTTTCGAAGAGCGAGCTAGGTGGCTTGCGAACAGAGGTCGCGCTGAAGCGACTGGGCTAGGGCTTAGTAGCCGTAGCTGTAGCTCGAAGCTGCCGCGGCGGCAATCAGAGCGATCACCACGATGACGATACCGATCAGAGTCAAACCACCGAGCACACCCACGGTGACCCAGATGGCGGTCTTCTTGTTCTGCTCGTAACCCTCGAGTTCGCGACCCTGTGAGTCACGGAACTTGCCCGCGAGCAGAAGAATCAGGTCAATCAGCGGCCAGATCCAACCGACGAATAGGAAGCTACCGAACAGTGAGGTTAGTAGCTTGCCAACGCCGAGGCCGATGTTGCCGATGTAGAAGCGGTCGATACCGAGTCCGCCAAGGAAGAACGAGAACAACCAAGTGGTCATGAACGACTTCGGAGGGTTCGGGGTCATGTACGAAGCCTGAGCGTATGGGTTTGCGCCCGGAACTCCCGCGGCTGCTGCGCCTGGAGTGGCGTAAGGGTTAGCAGCCGGAGCGGCGGCTGGGTCGGTCGCAGGCATAGCTGGAGCAGCTGCCTGACCGGTAGGAGCTGGCGCACCGCACTTGCCACAGAACATGGCGCCGGCGACGAATTGGTTTCCACAAGTTGCGCAGAACATTAGGTATCCCCTCGGTAAGAATCGTTGGCTTTAGTTTATTTGCTTAGTCGGCTAGGCCAACTAGCTGCAGATTTCTTTGATAGTAGAGATGTTTCCGCCCAGTCGCTCACCGAGCACCGTCAACAGCGGCTGGTCATTGGCTGCCGAGAGAACCTGCCAGTTGGCTCCGATAGTGATCGGGTTCTTTAACACCGTGCCGTCAGCCGCCTTGCAGGATTCGATGGTGATCAGCTCGAGCTCGTTCGAGTTTGCGGCGAGGTTGAACACCACGACTGGCTCTTGGCCTCGGCGGCACGAGATAGTCGAAAACTCGACGGAGACACCAACGATGTCAACAGCGCGCAACTCGCTCGGGTTGCAAGTGAAGTCGAGCGCTTTGAGCGTGGTGACAATCTGGTCTTCGTTAAGAACCGAACCCTTGAGCTCTTCGTCTTGGTTCGCACCCTGGGTTGGTGAAGTTGCCGGGGCCTCGGTCTGAGCCGGTGCGGTGGCTGCCGGTGTGTTCTCGGCAGGTGCGGCTTCGGGGTCGCTTGCGGCGCATCCCGCCAGAAAAAGGGCGGATGCGGTTGCGAGAGCCAGGCCGGCCGAAACCTTTAGAAGTTTGATCACCCGATAAGCCTAAGCAATTCAGTCGGCTAGCAGTTCGCGAACCCTCGGCACGACCTTGGTGGCATAAAGCTCAATCGACTTCATGAGCAGCGCGTGCGGAGTCGCGCCGGTGGCGTACTTCAAATCGAAGCGGGATGCGCCGACCGAGCGAATCGCATGCGCGATCTTCTGTGCCACGGTCTCTGGTGAGCCAACGTAGAGCGAGCCGTACTTGACCTCTTGCAGGTAGTGGTTTTTGGTCATCGGACCCCAGCCGCGCTCGCGACCGATTCGACCGAAGCTGGATTCGTAGTGCGGCCACTGAATCTCGACCGCCTCTTCATCGGTTTCGGCGACAAAGCCAGGGCTATGAATCGAGATCGGCAGGGTAGGTTGCTCAAACTTCTCGAGGGCTTCGGCATAGAGCTTTGAGTAAGGAGCAAATCGGGCGGGGTCGCCACCGATGATGGCGAGGGCCAGCGGGATTCCGAGCCTGGCCGCGCGCACTACGGATTCGGGGCTGCCGCCGACGCCGACGCGCAGACCGATCGGGGTCTCGACCTTGGGCCAGACCTCTTGGTTGTTCAACGGCTTGCGGGTGGTTCCGCTCCAGGTGACCGGCTGCTCGCGCAACAACTTGACCAGCAGTTCGAGCTTCTCTTCGAAGAGCACGTTGTAGTCGCTCAGTTCGTAGCCGAACAGCGGAAAAGACTCGGTGAACGAGCCGCGACCGGCGGTGATTTCGGCGCGTCCGTTCGACAGGGCCTGAATCGTGGCGAAGCGCTGGTACACGCGAATCGGATCCTCGCTCGAAAGAACCGTGACGCCGGTGCCTAGAGTGATCTGCTTGGTTACCGGAGCCAGCGCTGCCAGCACGGTGTCAGGTGCGCTCACCGAGAAGTCGTCGCGGTGGTGCTCGCCGATGTTGAAGTTGTTGAGGCCGACCTCATCGGCCAGGATGCCCTGCTGCAAGACGTTTCGAAGCACAACCGCATCATGTTGACGGATGCCCTGCTCGTCGACGGTGATGTCACCGAAGGTGTCGAGTCCGAACCGAAGATTTGCGGGATTGATTGCGTTCACGCTTGCTAGGTTATGACTCCAGATTGTTACTTGTCAAGTGGGGCTTTACTTATTGGTTGAGGCGTAGTGTGAAGGAGTCTTCGAAAGGATCGAAATCCCATGAGAGTTTTCGCGACCAGCTATCGCCTGCTTCTAGGCGTCGCCTTCCTGGGCAGCATCGTCTGGCAGGTAACCGACCGAATCGCCAACAACGTGTTTAGGCCGCAGGAGTACTTCACCTTCTTCACCATCGACACCAGCATTCTCGCTGGTCTACTAATGCTGGTGGCGGCCACTTACAGTTGGCGCGGAGTCGTCGAGCCGCTTTGGTTTAGCCGAGCGAGGCTCGGAATCGTGACCGCCTCGGTGATTGTCGCGGTGGTTTACAACGCGCTGCTGCGCGGGCTGCCACCGGCCGCGGCAGACATGGGTTACGAGTGGCCGACCGTGCCAAACGACATCCTGCACATTTGGGCGCCGCTGTTCCTGGTGATCGAGTGGCTGATCTTCGCGCCGCACAAGACCCTCAAGTGGCAAGCGGCTTTCTGGGCCTGGGCATATCCATTCGCGTGGTTGGCCTTCACTCTCGTGCGCGGCGCGGTCGATGGTTGGTGGCCATACTTCTTCATTGACCCAACCGACGAGGGTGGTGTGCCGGGCATGCTGACCTACATCTTCGGAATCATGGCGTTCATGTTTATCGTGGCGAGCATCCTGGTGCCGTTGCAGCGAGTCAGCCTCAAGCTGATCGCCTCGAAATAGATACGAACGAACTAGATGCTATTCGGCCGCGGCCAACTGGCCGCAGGCCCCGTCGATCTCTTTGCCGCGAGTGTCGCGCAGAGTGGTTGGAATGCCGGCGGCCTCGAGCCTCGAAATCCAAACACGGGTGGTCTCAGGCAGAGACGCGGTCCAGACCGAACCCGGAGTTGGGTTCAGCGGAATCGGGTTCACGTGCACCCAGCCCTTGCCGCGGGCGTTGAGCTTCTCGGCGAGCAGGTCGGCGCGCCAGGCGTGGTCGTTCATGTCTTTGATTAGCGCATACTCGATCGAAACACGGCGTCCGGTCTTGTCGAAGTATGCCCTTGCCGCATCCAGCGCCTCGTCGACCTTCCAGCGTGAGTTGACCGGAATCAGCTCATCGCGAAGTTCGTCATCGGGTGCGTGCAGCGATAGCGCAAAGGTTAGCGGCAGGTCTTCGTCGGCAAGCTTCTGAATCGCAGGCACCAGGCCAACAGTCGAGACGGTGATGTTGCGAGCAGACATTCCAAGTCCGTCGGGCTGCGGTGCAACCATCGTGCGAACTGCCTGCATGAGGCGGTTGTAGTTGGCCAGCGGTTCACCCATGCCCATAAAGACGATGTTGGTGACGCGCTCGGGGTTCTCGGGGTCGCCCTTGCGACCGCCGAGCTCACCCTTGGCGATTGCGGCATTCGCACGAACCACCTGCTCGACAATCTCGGCTGCCGACATGTTGCGGGTCAGGCCGGCCTGTCCGGTTGCGCAGAACGGGCAGTTCATGCCGCATCCCGCCTGTGAGGATACGCAGAGCGTGATTCGACCTGGGTAACGCATGAGCACCGACTCAACCAATGCACCATCGAACAAGCGCCACAGGAACTTGATGGTGTCGCCCTTGTCGGTCTGCAGGCGACGGATCTCGGTTAGCAGGTTGGGCAGCATGCCCTCGGCCAGCTGCTCGCGAATGTTCGCCGGCAGGTCGGTCATCTGCGCTGGATCGCTGGTGTAGTGAGTGAAGTAGTGGGTGGCAAGCTGCTTGGCTCTAAAGCCAGGCAAACCTAGCTCTTTGAGTCGGGCGGCGCGCTCGTCGACGGTCAGGTCAGCAAGGTGAATTGGCGGTTGCTTGCCCTTGGGTTCGGCAAACTGAAGCAACGGGCGACCCTGCTCGTCTAGCTTTTGCTTCCAGCCCTCGGTAGTGGGGCGCACCTGGCGTTGTTCAGTCACGCCACAAGTCTAGATTGCTTTGAATTTGGTAACACTTCGGCGAATTTTGTAAACGCTTACGGTCTGTTGAAGTAGCCTAGACGAAGTCGAGTTTTGGAGGTCAAATGTCGGGCACCAGCATCCTTGTATATGCCGAGCGCGTTGGTGGAAACCTGGGCGAAATCGAGAAGCTGCTGAAAGGTCCACTCAAGGACTTCGATGGCATTCACGTTCTGCCGTTCTTTCACCCATACGACGGTGACGACGCCGGTTTCGACCCGATTGACCACAAGATTGTCGACCCTCGCCTAGGTACCTGGGCTGACTTCAAGCGCATCAGCGAGACCCACGAGCTGACCGCCGACCTGATCGTGAACCACGCATCCAACCTGTCACCAGAGTTTCTTGACTGGCAAGAAAAGGGGGATGCGTCAGAGTACGCAGGCCTGTTCCTGACCTTCGACACCGTATTTCCGAACGGCGGAACCGAAGAGGGAATCACCTCGTTCTATCGCCCACGCCCGGGCATGCCGTTCACCGCATACGAGGTGGCCGGCCAGCGCCGCCTGGTCTGGACCACCTTCATGCCTTCGCAGGTCGACGTGGACATCAAGCACGAGAAGGGTTGGACCTACCTCAAGAGCATCCTCGATGCATTGAAGTCGGGTGGCGTCAAGGTGGTTCGACTGGATGCGGTCGGCTATGCGGTCAAGACTCCGGGCACCGACTCGTTCATGACGCCTGAGACCCTCGAGTTCGTCAAGGAAATCACCGAGCTGATTCACTCTTACGGGATGCGCGTGCTCGTTGAGGTGCACGCTCACTACACCCAGCAGCTCGACATCTCGCCGCTGGTCGACCTGATTTACGACTTCCAGACCGCGCCGCTGCTGCTGCACTCGTTCTTTACCGGAACGGTGGACCGCCTCGACAACTGGTTCAAGATTCGCCCGACCAACTGCCTGAACGTGCTCGACACCCACGACGGTTACGGCGTAATCGATGGTGGCCCAATCAACGGTCGCCCGGGCCTGATCACTCAGGACGAGATGGCATACATCTTCGAGGTAGCCGAGAAGAACACCGAGGGCCACTCAAAGATCGCCTCGGTCGTGCCGCAGTGGTTCACCCTGCCCCACCAGATCAACGCAACCCTGCCAAACATCGTGGCCAACGACACCGCATACGTGGCGATGCGCGCCGTGCAATTCTTCTTGCCGGGCGAGCCACAGGTTTACTACGTCGGCCTGTTCAACGGCATGGACGACCGCCAGCTATTCGCACGCTCGGGTCAGGGCCGCGACACCAACCGCCACCACTACACCGTGGCCGAGATCGAGCAGGCGCTCGAGCAGCCGGTAACCCGCGCGATCATCGCCCTTGCTCGTTTGCGCAAGCACGCCGCCTTCGAAGGGCTGTTCTCGTGGGCAGTCACCGGCGAATCGAGCATCGAGCTGCGCTGGGACAGCGACGACGCGTTCGTATCCCTCGAAATCACAACCAAGGTGGATGCGCCAGCGCTGTGCATCAAGGCCTCGTCGGAGTCGGGCGTTCGCGAGTTCTGCTCGGTCGAGGAGTTCGCGAACTACTAAATCTTCGACGCTGTAGGTAGCGAAAAACCCCGAGGTTTTTGGCCTCGGGGTTTTTCTCATCTACTAGGTGGTGTTTAGTCAGTAAGGGTAATCACGACTCGACGAACCGAGGCGGCTTCCTTGGTGTTCTGGCCAGCCTTAGTTCCGAGCAGTGACATGGTCTTGGCTAGACCTGTCTTTGCGTAACCACAGGCATTTACCGCACGCTGCTTCGAGAGCCACGCATCCGTCTTCAAGACAGTTGGACCTTCGGTGTAGCCGACACAGGTGATGTTCTTGTAGTCGGAATACTTCTTCAGGAACGCGTTGATGCGTGTCTTGATGTCTGCCGTAAGCTTCGGTGAGCCATCTGGGAATCCACCAATAGTGATTGTCACCGGCGGACGCTTAGTGGCTGGACCGGTCGCAGCTGGTGCCTTGTAAGTGATTGTCGACTGGTAGACCAACGCGTAGTCACTCATGCTCAAAACCAGCGGCTGAGGGCCAGCAAGGTTCTCAGGCATGATGACCTCAACTGTGTCGTTCGAGGTGCTGACGATCTTTGCTTCCTTGCCACCAATCAAGACCTTGTTGGTGTTCTTGATCAGGCGTCCCTTGATGATTAACTTGGTGCCACCTTGAACCTTTTCAGTGTAGGTCGATTGCCAAGTGACCATCGGGCCGTCATAGCGAGTGTCGAGCACTGGCGCACTCAGGGCCGTTGCGGTGACCTGAATGTTGTCACCGAAGTAGCACAGGTAGTCGAGATCTGCACGAGTCGCGCAATCCTTGATGTCACCACCCCAGATCGGGATGCCGTTCGGGCTCAAGACCACGGTCCACGCACCGGTCCAAGGGCCGATCGCACCCGCAACTGACATCGCCATCGAGAGCGTGCGCGCGTCGCGGAATCCGGTCCAGGAAGTGCCGTCGTACATCGCAGCGTTTATGGCGTTAACTTGCCCGGCTTGCGTGAAGCTGCCGGCAACCCAAACGCGTCCGTCGCTGCCAACGGTCACACCGCGCGACTGGCCATTTAGCGACGCTGCGCCACTCAACCAAGACCAGGTGTCTGCCGTCAGATCTAGAACGGCAACGCCGTTGTAGAGACCGACTACATAGAGCTTGCCGCTGGCAACCGTCATGCCGGCAACTGCGCCGGTCAGATAGGTTGACTGAGTTGCATCTGTCGAGACGTCAACCCATTGGTTGCCAGCCGCGTCAAACTTCTTGAGGTAGCCGGTGAAAGCTCCGCCAGCGAAGAGCGCGCCTGTCGACGAGCGATACAAGACATTCACGTTGCCGTTCAAAGTCGGCATCGAAACCGTCGACATGCTGGACGTGTTAATCGCGGTCACCTTGCCGGTGAAGGTTCCACCGATGTAGGCGACTCCATTAGCGCCGACGGCAATGGTGCTCACGGCGGCGTCAGGGGCGGTTGCCGGGGCGGTCCAAGTCTTGGCGATTGGGTCCCAAAGCGCCAGGTAGTCAGCCGCGGTGTTGCCACCCGCATCGGTGAAGGCTCCACCAACGAGGAGCTTGTTGTCAGCGGTCCAGGCAATTGAGTTAACTCGACCGTTCAACGCCGCCGAGTAAGTCGGGTTGTTTTGCTGGTCTAGCACTGGTTGGCCGTTTAGTAGCACAGGCACTTCACCGACTGGTTTCCAGTTGGTGCCATCCCAAACCGACAAGAAGTCGGCGTTAGCGTTGCCACCTGAGTTAGTGAAAACACCACCGACATACATCTTGTTGTCTGGCCCGAAGACGATGGTGGAAACCATACCCGGCGATCCACCGGTGTCAACGCCCTGCGCTGAGCCGTTCAAGAAGGTTTGCCAGATGTAGCACTGCAGAACAGATACAGGGTTCACGTTGTAGGTAGCGGTGCTCGTCTGCGAGACAGCAGCCTGACCTGAGACGGTGTAGCTGCTAGTCGCGGTTGCAACAAGGTTCGGCTGATTCACCAATGGCCCTGTCGAGTTTGCTGGGCAGATCGATGTTACAGCGCTCAACTGCACACAAAGCTGTACTGGATCGGCCTCGTAAACCAGAAGCGCGGTCATGCCGGTCGCATCCTGAGTGGTTAGCGGGTAAGTCGAGTTGTTCACCGACTGAATCACGAAGCGGAACTGAGTTGAGGTGTCGGCAACGTTCAAACCAGCCAAACTGATTTCTCCGTTTGAAACTGGAATGTTTTGGAAGCCGGTAACCGGTGAGCCCTGGTCATTCAGCACAGAGACCACTAGGTTGTTGGAGTTAAACGTCGACCCTTGCGGCAGCGCCACTTGTAGAGAGAAGAAGTTTCGAATGGTGCCGGTGAGGGTGTTGCACGAGAATCGTGGCAGCGCCTGGAAATCAACCGCGGCCTTGGTGGTGGTTACCGGGCATCCCGCCTGGCCAGTTGTGGCATCAAAGTTCGAGATGGTACCCGTGTCGCCGTTACTCCAGACACAGTTGATGTTGCTCGAGTCGATAGTCAGTGCGTAGCGGCTGTTTCCGATCAGCGTGTTGGTGGCGAAACCGGCACATGCGGCGTCGGTCGTCCAGTCGTAGCACGCGGCGTAACCAGTGCTCCAGTTAGCGCCGGTTGGGTTCGTGGTCCAATACTGCTTAGTCGACGTCCATGCCGTGGTCTGGAAGTAACCCGTTCCACCGCTGAACTGCGAGGCAGTAGTGGTGAGCATGCTTAGGAGTCCGGCAGGGGTTGTCACCGAAGCGCCGGTTAGATCGAAGCATGCGTAATCCTGAGTGAATGTACACACACCATTGATGACACCGGTGTTGGTGCGCTTTGGAATTGCGTTAGCGGTTTGACCGCCAGAGCTGATCGTTGCCGGCCAAGTTCCGGTGCAGGCAGCACCCGTAGAAGGCACGAGGCAGTAAAGAGCGTTTGCGGTCGTGAAAATCTTGCCGTCAATGTAGGTCGAGAACGCTGGAATCGATGAGGTTGCTCGGCCAAATCCCGCAAATGTGTAAGGCCCACAGGCGGTTTCGGTGGTGACGTCGAAACACATCATCTTGTTGACGCTGGTGTTGGCGGCCCAGATGCGGGTTCCGTCAAAAGCCTGAGTACCAAGGTGCGAGGTGCCGCTGGTTGCGGTGGTGCCGGTGCTGAATGTTCCACATGAACTGAACGGGAAGCTGGCAACGTTGGTGCAAATGATCTTCGCTTCACCACCGTTTACAACATAGGAGTAAACCTTGCCTCGGTAATAGGTTCCGCCCGAACCGTTTGAGGTTTGGTAGCCGTTGACTTGGTACAGAGCGCCACAGAGGTTACCGGTGGCGCGCTCGTGGCACTCAAGTTTGTAGTTAGCGTCGTGGTGGTAGACATTGAGGATATACAGCGGGCTGAGGAACACATCCCAACCGTCACCGCGACCCGAGGCGTTGATCGAACTCGCGTCTGCAACAATCACGGTTGAAGTAGCCGAGGCCGTTGCTTGAAGACCATTTGCGGTGCCCGGGCCGGTTGCAAGGTTAGTTACGCTGGCGCGCACACCCGAAATCGTCGAGGGATCGGTTGGGCGGTTGTTGACCCACGCCGAACCGACCTTGTAGCTCAAACCCCAGCCGGTCGGAGCTTGCACGGTGCCGAGACGGCCCTGGCCATCAGGCCAAACTTGTTCCATGGATGAGTCGAGAGTGCTGTTCGCAGGCAAGCGAAGTGTCGTCTCAAGGTTGACCGCGTCATTTACGTTCAGAGCGGTGCTGGTCGCCGGTGTCGTCGAGAATGTAGCCCCCGGCGTCGCCTGAGCGGCGAATGGAGTGAAGGTTGCTGCAACGAGTGCCGTCACGGTCAAAACCCACATGGACTTAAAGCTTTTCACTTGATTCCCCAATGCAATCTTTAGAAGTTATTTCTAAACCTAACTGTAAAAATGTTCGACAAAAGCAACATTTGGGTAAATCAAAGAACTTTCTAAAGAGATTGGCTCTGGAAAGCGAAAACCCCGAGGTTTTTACCTCGGGGTTTTCTTCGACTAGGCGATGCCTAGCTGGGTGATTAGTGGAACGACTCGAGCGCGAGCTTCGCCGCATTCTCGAAGTCGCTGTAGATCACATCCTCATCGGTGTCTGCGGTGAAGCGGATCGACATCAGGAAGCGACCCTTCTGTACGAACATCTGCCCCTCGGTCCAGTTCAAGGTCAGCAGGCTGCTGATGTATGAGGTCTTGTCGACGAAGAACACCGAGTTCTCTGACTCGACACCGAAGGTTGAACCTGAGTCACCGAGGTCAGAGACGGTCGAGCTCATGATTGAGGTGCTGGTTGAGCTGAAGTACTGGCAGTCACTGTTGGCATAGCCCGAACGGGTTGCCTCGATGATTGCCTTCGGGGTGTCGGCTGACTCGAACTCCC